>JAGBZZ010000297.1 GCA_017652965.1 Clostridia bacterium
CGCCATGCTTGGCAATAACGGTACCCTCGAAAAGCTGGATACGCTCTCTGGTTCCTTCCTTGATCTTGTTGTGAACGCGGATCACGTCACCAACCTCGAACTGGGGAACCTCCTTCTTAAGTTGCTCACTCACAAAAGCCTGGATCTTATCCATGATGGCCCTCCTTATATCTACGAACATTCTTACGGAGCACGCAGCGGACTGTTCTGTTTTTATGCCGATTGCGACGAAGCCACAACCGACTGAAGTATTTTATCACACCTCTCACCAAAAATCAAGTCTTTTTTCGGATTTTTTTGAAAAAAGCTCATTTTTTTCGCAAAGCATAAAGAAACGCGAAAAAAACAGCTTCTTTTGTTCGTTTTGCATGTTGTATTTCTTCAAATTTTATGTTACAATATAATCGAAATACTATTGTTTGGAGTTACCATGAAATATTTGACCGTTGTTTACGATGGAATGGCAGACCGCAGGATCCCCGCACTGGGGGATCGCACCCCGATGGAGGCTGCCGAGAAGCCGTATCTTGATATGCTGAGCCGTGCCGCTCACGTCGGCACTGTCTGCAACGTCCCCGATGGCATGGTGCCGGAAAGTGATACGGCCAATCTTGCCATCCTTTCCTACGACCCCCGCACCTATTCGCGTGGCAGATCTCCCCTGGAGGCTATGAGCATGGGGCTTACCATGCAGCCCGAGGACACTGCCCTGCGGTGCAATCTCGTCGCCCTCAGCGACGATGACCTGCCGTACGAGGAAAAGGTGATGCTGGATCACAGTGCCGACGAGATCTCTACCGAGGAGGCAGATATTCTTATCCGCGCGCTGAACGAAAAGCTTGCCGATGACGAGCGCACGCTTTATACCGGTGTCAGCTACCGCCATTGTCTGCTTTGGAAAAATGCCGATGACACCTACAATTTCTCGCGCCCGCATGACATCCTCGGTCAGGGGATCGCCCCGTATCTGCCGACCGGCGATGACGGTGCCGTATTTTTGAAATTCATGCGGGACAGCTATGACATTCTCAACAATCATCCCGTGAACAACGAGCGCCGCCGCCGTGGTCTGAAGGCCGCTAATTCCGCCTGGCTCTGGAGCCCCGGAAAGAAACCGGCACTTCCCTCCTTCTATGAAAAATGGGGATTGAAGGGCACTGTGATCTCGGCCGTGGATCTCATCAAGGGTATCGGGATCTGCGCGGGCATGGAGTCGCTTGACGTTGCGGGCGCTACCGGTAATATACATACCAATTTCCGCGGCAAGGCAGAAGCCGCCATTGAGGCCTTTACGCGCGGGCAGGATTACGTGTACATCCACGTAGAAGCCCCCGACGAATGCGGCCACCGCGCCGAGATCGAAAACAAGGTGCTGTCCATCGAGAAGATCGACTCCGAGATCCTGGCTCCGGTCTGCGAATATCTGCGCACCGCCGGTGAGCCTTACCGCGTTCTCGTTCTGCCCGATCATCCCACCCCCTGCGCCATCCGTACGCACACCTCCGAGCCGGTTCCGTTTATGATCTACGAAAGCGACAAGGCACACATGGGCACCACCCCCTTTACCGAGGAAAACGCCGCCGCCTGTCGCCGTCATCTTGCCGACGGTACCGATCTTATGGAGATCTTTCTTGGCAAAAAGCCGCAACTTTCTTCCTAAAAAGGAGCATCGTTATGGACGAAAACCAGATCAGCTACGAGGAGATCGACCGCGAAATGCAGGAGCGGGCCGCCGCCAAGCGCCGCCGCCTGCCGCACGAGATTTTTGATTTTGCCGAGCTTATCCTGGTCACGCTTGCACTCCTTGTCCTTGTGACCACCCTTTTCATCCGTCAAACGGTGGTGGTCGGCGGGTCGATGGAGCCCACCCTGAAAAACGGCGAGCAGTTATTTATTTCTGACCTTTTCTACACGCCGAAGGCCGGCGATATCGTTGTGGTACAGGTGGACGGCGAAATCGCCGAGCGCTTCACCACTCTGCACGAAAACGAGGCTATCATCAAGCGTGTGATCGCCACAGAGGGACAGACCGTGGGGATCGTCAACGGCACCGTTTATATCGATGGCGTGCCGCTTTCGGAGGACTATGTCCTCCGGGACGGAACGGATCAAAAGCTGAATATGCCAACCGTTACGGTCAGCGAGGGGCACATCTTCTTAATGGGGGATCACCGCAACAACTCGCTTGACAGCCGTTGGTTCGGCGAGGTGGACGAGCGCACCGTGATCGGCAAGATCCTTTTCCGCTTCTTACCGCTTTCGCAGTTTGGAGGGGTGAATTGATGCAATCGGATACCATCCAGTGGTTCCCGGGGCACATGGCGAAAACCCGCCGCATGATGGCGGAATGCCTCCCCAAGGTGGATATAGTGCTGGAGCTTTTGGATGCCCGCATCCCAACCAGCTCCTCCAATCCGGAAATTCAAAAGCTGACCGAGGGAAAGCCCCTTTTGAAGATCCTGAATAAGACCTCCCTGGCGGATGCAAACGCAACGCGCCTGTGGTGTGCGAGATACGAAAAACGCGGGATTGCCTGCCTGCCTGTAGACTGTGTGACCGGTGAGGGGCTGAAAAGCGTGCCAGAGCTTGTCAGACACGTCCTTTCCGAAAAGGTAGAAAGGTATCAAGAGCGTGGAATGGCAGGCCGCCATTTGCGCGCCATGATCGTCGGGATCCCCAACGTGGGAAAATCCTCCTTGATCAACCGCCTGGCCGGCAGTAAAAAGGCGAAGGTGGAAAACCGGCCCGGCGTCACAGTCAATAAGCAATGGGTCCCCGCCTTTGACGGATTGGATCTTTTGGATATGCCCGGCGTGCTTTGGCCGAAGTTTGAAAGCCACGCCACAGGGCTTGCTCTTGCCGTTACAGGGGCTATCAAAGACACGATCCTTGACCTTGAGGAAATCGCCTGTCGCCTTTTGACTACCCTCGGAGAGCATTATCCCGATAAGCTGACCGCGCGCTACAAGGTAAAGGAGGAGGAGCTTTCTCTCCCCCCTTACGAGCTGATGGAGGCGATCGGCCGCCACCGCGGTTTTTTGCTTTCCGGCGGCGTTACCGATACCGAGCGCACCGCAAAAATGCTTTTGGACGAGTTCCGCCGCGGCACGATCGGCCGTATATCCCTGGAATGGCCGAAAGGAGAACAAGATGCCTGATCTTTCCTATGAGCTTTCCTATATGGCGCAAGGCTTTACCCGCGTTTGCGGGGTGGATGAAGCCGGGCGCGGCCCGCTTTGCGGCCCTGTGGTTGCCGCCGCCGTCATTTTGGATCCCAACGACCCGATCGAGGGGCTGAACGACTCTAAGAAGCTTTCCGAAAAGAAGAGAGAAAAGCTGTATGAGGAGATCATACGGCGTGCCATTGCCTATTCTATTGCCTCGGCCAGCCCGAGCGAGATCGACGAGTATAACATTCTCGGTGCTACCATGCTGGCCATGGGGCGTGCCATTTCCGGCCTTTCTCCGGCCGCCGACTTTGCCCTGATCGACGGTAATACGGTCAAGAACATTCCTATTCCCGCCGTCGGCGTTGTCAAGGGAGACGCACTTTCCGCCTCGATATCCGCCGCCAGCATCCTGGCCAAGGTTACCCGTGACCGCATTTGCATCGAGCAGGATGCCATGTATCCGCAGTACGGGATCGCAGGACATAAGGGATACCCCACCGCCGCCCATATGGAGGCCGTGCGGAAATTCGGCCCCTCGCCGATCCACCGCATGAGCTTTCTGAAATTCCTTGACAAATGAGTGTGCCGTCTGCCGACTCCGGGCTTCACGGAAGGATCGGTGAGCGCGCGGCAGCACGCTACCTTTTCTTTAGATTTTACCGCATTCTCGAGCGGAATTGGTTCTTTCACCGCAAGGAGATCGATATCATTGCACGCCGCGGCCACACCCTGGTGATCTGCGAGGTCAAGACAAGGACGCGTACCGATGACGTCCCCTCTCCGTACGGCTCTCCCTCTTCGGCGGTAAACGCCGCCAAGGAGCAAAATCTTTTGCAGGCGGCGCGGGCTTACGTCCACGCCTCGGGATGGAAAAAGCACGTGCGCATGGACGTTATCGAGGTCTACCTCTCCCCTGCCGCCCCGGGCAAAGTGCCCCGCGTACGCAGGATCGTGCATATCAAAAATGCCTTTACAGCATAGACTGAATCTGAAAGGATCCTGCTATGCGACTGTTTGACCTTCATGCCGATACCGCCGTAAAGCTATGCCTTGACGGCATCCCCTTCTCCGAAGGAGACCGTCTTGCACTTTCGGCGGACGATCTACCCGTATGGGAATGCATCACCCAGGTTTTTGCCGTATTTTCCCGCCCGAGATACTCTGATGAGGATGCCTATCGGATATTTTTCAAGGTGCGCGAGCATCTTCTTGCCGAATGTGCAACCGCCAAGGGGCATCTCAAAGCAATTCTCGCCGTAGAGGATGCCCGCCTGCTTTGCGGGATCCGCGAACGCCTTTCGGTGCTGTATCAGCACGGCGTACGCATCCTAACGCCCGTCTGGCGTGGTGAAACCGTGATAGGCGGCGCGTATGATACCGAATCGGGACTGACAGAGTTCGGAAAAGAGATCACCGAGGACTGCTTTTCGCTCGGTATCCTTACGGATGTGTCCCACGCCTCGCAAAAAACCTTTTACGAGATGGCGGAGGCTGCCGCAAAGCACAAAGCCCCCCTCATTGCCTCGCATTCCAACTCCCACGCCGTTTGTAAGCATCCGCGCAATCTGACCGATGCACAGTTTGAGGTCATACGCGTCTTTGGCGGTCTCATAGGCCTCTGCCTATGCCCTGAGCATATCACCGAGCGGCCGGCCGTGCATCGCCGCGATGTCCTGCGGCATCTTGACCACTGGCTTGCCCTCGGAGGTGAGGAAACGGTAGCCTTCGGCACGGATTTTGACGGTACAGGCTCGCTCCCCGAGGGGCTTACGCGAAACCGTGAGCTTTTAGCCTTTTCCGACGAGATGGCACGCCTTGGATATAGCGATACGCTGATTCGCAAGCTCTATTACCGGAACGCCGAAGCCTTTTTTGAAAAGCATTTGAAAATCAAGTAAAGACAGGAATAAAAAAATGAACTACAAAAGCACAAGAAGCACAGGTCTCGAGACGGTGAGCGCCGCCGTTGCCATCAAAAACGGGCTTGCCCCGGACGGCGGGCTTTACATGCCCGAATCCATCCCCACACTGACCCTTGAGGATCTTTCCCGCCTTTCCGAGCTGCCGTACGCAGAGCGCGCCGCCCGCATCCTTTCGATGTACCTTACCGATTATACTGTGGAAGAACTGCTGGAGGACTGCCGTACCGCCTACAGCGAGACCCGCTTCCCCGGCGGTGCCGCCCCCCTGCATAAAATTGATGGAAGCATCCACGCCCTGGAGCTTTGGCACGGCCCGACCTGCGCCTTTAAGGACATGGCGCTTCAGATCATGCCTCGCCTTCTTTCACGCGCCTTGAAAAAGACCGGAGAGACACGCACCGCCCTTATCCTGGTAGCCACCTCCGGCGATACCGGCAAGGCCGCCCTTGAGGGATACCGCGACGTCCCCGGTGTCAAGATCCTCGTCTTCTACCCGACCGACGGTGTCAGCCACATCCAGAAGCTGCAGATGATCACGCAAGAGGGAGCCAACGTCTCTGTCAACGGCATCTTCGGCAATTTTGACGATGCGCAAAACGGCGTAAAGGCCATCTTCGGCGATGCCGCCATCGCTGATGAACTGAACGAAAAGGGCGTCTTCCTTTCCAGTGCCAACTCCATCAACTGGGGGCGCCTTGCCCCGCAGATCGTTTATTACGTATCTGCCTACTGCGATATGGTAAAGGGCGGATACGTCCGCATGGGTGACCCCATCGACGTCGCCGTGCCGACCGGAAACTTCGGCAATATTTTCGCGGCACATCTTGCACGCGCCATGGGGCTTCCGATCCGCCATCTCGTGTGCGCCTCTAACAAAAACAACGTCCTGACAGACTTCCTGCGTACCGGAACCTACGACCGCAACCGCACCTTCTACATGACCTCCTCGCCGTCCATGGATATTTTGATCTCCAGCAATCTTGAACGGCTGATCTACCTCTTCTTTGGTCCTGTGAGAACCGCCGAATGCATGAAAATGTTGAAGGAAACCGGATCTTATTCCTTGGCAGAAGACGAGATCGCCAAAATCCGCGAGGTCTTCTCCGGTTACGAGTGCGACGAAGCGGAAACGGCCGAAAGAATCCGTATTTCCTTTAAGGATCACGGTTATCTGATGGATACGCACACCGCCGTCGGCTATCATGCGGCATGTCTCCACATCGCCGCCGCGGCAAAAAAGATTCCGCTTGTGCTTGCCTCCACGGCCAGCCCCTACAAGTTTGCCCCCGCCGTCTATGCCGCCGCCACCGGCCGTCACGCCGCAGACGGCGTGGAAGCACTTGAGGCCCTGCAGGCGGTATCCGCCGTTCCGATCCCGGGGCCGCTCACCGGCCTTTCGGAGAAGCGCGTCCTGCATCCTGCCTCGATCGATCCCACCGATATGCCGAATGCCGTAAAGGGCTTCGCGTTTCAATAAAAAAGCGGGGGTATTCCCCCGCCCATTCACTCACCCAGGGTCGTAAGCGGATCGACCTTAGCCTTAAAGGTTGCGCAGGCCGTCTCGTGGCTTGTGGCCGCGTGATGCGGCCCCACCGCGATCTCGGAAGCGTGGCAGGTGTTGTTTTCTCCGTGATACAGGCAGTGCGCCACGTCACAGTTGACCCCCTTGAGGCACTTTTTACAAGCTTCGCTTTTCATTTCATTACTCCTTTCGGTTGAGGTGCTTTTATTGTATCTCAAGGATAGCCATCTTATACCTGCGGAGGGTTCATGTCTACATTCGTTATTGCAGACCTCCATCTTTCCGAGGCGGAGGGATGCAACAAATCCATGGAGGTGTTTGGCCGTCGTTGGACGGGATACACCGAAAAGATCAAGAAAAACTGGCAAGCGATCATCACCCCGGAGGATGACGTCATTATTCCCGGGGATATCTCCTGGGCACTGTCGCTTCCCGAAGCGGAAAGCGACCTTCGCTTTGTGGATTCCCTGCCGGGGCGCAAGTTTTTGGGAAAGGGAAACCACGACCTTTGGTGGTCAAGCATGACGAAAAACCTCGCCGCCTGCAAGCAGTGGGGGCTTTCCACATTACATTTTCTCCATAACAACGCCTTTGAGACCGAGGAGTTTATCCTGGCGGGCAGCCGCGGCTGGTTTTACGACGAATCTGCCGGCGGCATTCCCGAGGGAACCGATTTTGAAAAGATCATCGCAAGAGAGGCCGGCCGCCTGCGGCTCAGCCTTTCGGCGGCGACAGCGCTCGAGGGCTTTGGTAAAAAGGAGACTGTTGCCTTTATGCACTTTCCGCCCGTATGGAACGGCTCCACCGTCCTTCCGCTTGTCGCCGTCCTGAAGGAATACGGCATCCGCCGTTGCTATTACGGGCATATCCACGGCAATTATACCGCCCCGCCGCTTGTGGAATACGACGGGATTTCTTTCGTCCTGGTATCTGCCGATTATCTTGACTTTATCCCACGCTTGATCCTGGCAGACTGATTTTTCGGCAAAAGCCCAAAAAGCTTCAAAAAAGTTGAAAATTATGCTTGACTTTCCGCTCAAAATGCGGTAAAATAATACGACACGTTATTTCGTTTAATACATTCATTAATGTTTCGGAGGAAAAATCCATGAGTCTCATCAAAAAGGAATTGACAGACAAAAATCTTTACACCCTTACGATCGGTGTTGACAAGGACACCTTTGAGGCGGCTGTCAATCGCGCCTACAAGAAGAACGTAGGCAAGATCAACGTTCCCGGCTTCCGCAAGGGCAAAGCTCCCCGCGTCATCATTGAGAAGATGTACGGTAAGGGCGTGTTCTACGAGGATGCCATCAACGATTGCATCCCGGACGCTTACGAAGCCGCTGTGAAGGAGGCCGAGCTGACGGTGGTCGGCCGCCCCGAGTTTGATGTGGAGTCGGTGGATGAAAACGGCCTTGTGCTGATCGCAAAGGTATATGTGAAGCCCGAGGTTGCCATTGCGGATTACGCCGGGATCGAGGCCGTTCGCAACGAGCAGGCCGTGACCGATGCCGATGTGGACGCCGAGATCGAGCGTGTGCGTGAGCGCAATTCCCGCACGGTGGACGTTACCGACCGTGCCGCCGAGATGGGCGATACCGTTAAGATCGACTTTGACGGCAGTGTGGACGGCGTCGCCTTTGACGGCGGCAAGGCCGAAGGGCACGAGCTGAAGCTGGGTAGCGGTCAGTTCATCCCCGGCTTTGAGGAGCAGATCGTCGGTAAGGCCATCGGTGACAGCTTTGATGTCAACGTGACCTTCCCCGAGGAGTATCACGAGAAGTCGCTGGCCGGTAAGGCTGCCGTGTTTGCCGTGAAGCTGCACGCCATCAAGATGACCGAGCTCCCCGCCCTTGACGATGAGTTTGCCAAGGATGTTTCCGATTTTGATACGCTGGCAGAATATCGCGCCGATCTTTTGGCAAAAATGACCGAGAGAAACAAGAAGGATGCCGATAGCCGCTTTGAGGAGGCCGTGATGCTTGCTCTTATCGAAAAGCTGGAAGCCGACATTCCCGAGTGCATGTTCGAGGCTGAAACCGAGAACTTCCTCCGCGATTATGACAGCCGTCTGCGTATGCAGGGGCTCGATCTTGCCACCTACTTCAAGTATACCGGCATGAACCTCGATATGATGCGTGCTCAGATGCGTCCGCAGGCCGAGCAGCAGGTTAAGGTTCGTCTCGCCCTTGAGAAGATCGCCGAGCTTGAAAACGTCACCGTCAGTGCCGAGGACGTTGCGGCCGAGTACGCCCGCATTGCCGAATCCTACAATATGCCCGAGGAAGAGGTCCGCAAGCTGGTTGAGGAGGATGGGATCACTGCCGATCTGCGCGTGAAAGCCGCCGCCGAGTTTGTGAAGAGCCACGCCGTTGCCGTAGCAGAAGCCCCGGCTAAGAAGGTTGCGAAGAAGCCTGCCACCAAGAAGAAGGCCGTCGCTACCGAGGCCGAGACTGCCGCCGAGGCCCCCGCTGAGGCTCCTGTCAAGAAGACCACCACCAGAAAGAAGACCACTACCGCTGCTGCCGCCGACGGTGCCGAGGCACCCGCCGAAAAGAAGCCGGCCGCGAAGAAGACCACCACTAAGAAAGCCACCGAGAAGAAGCCCGAGGATACCGAGGCCTAATCAACGATACGTTCAGGAGGAAAACACATGGCACTTGTCCCAATGGTCATACAGGAAACCAACCGTGGTGAGCGCTCCTTTGACATTTATTCGCGCTTGCTCAATGACCGCATCATTTTCTTGGCCGACGAGGTCAACGACGCAACCGCTTCCCTTGTGGTTGCACAGATGCTGTATCTTGAGGCGCAGGATCCCGATAAGGATATCGCTTTCTACATCAATAGCCCCGGTGGCTCTGTTTCTGCCGGCCTTGCGATTTATGACACTATGAACTTCATCAAGTGCGATGTCTCCACCATTTGTATCGGAATGGCGGCCAGCATGGGCGCATTTCTTCTGGCAGCCGGTGCCAAGGGCAAGCGTTTGGCACTGCCCAACAGTGAGATCATGATCCATCAGCCGCTCGGCGGTATGCAGGGGCAGGCTTCGGATATCAAGATCCATGCCGATCATATTCTCCGCACCCGCGAAAAGCTGAACCGTATCCTCGCCGAAAGAACCGGCAAGTCTATTGAGACGATCGCCGTGGATACCGAGCGCGATAATTTCCTTACCGCCGAGGCGGCCGCAGAGTACGGTCTTATCGACAAGGTGATCTATACCCGTTCCTGACCACAACAAAACTGCCGCGGCTTCACGCGGCAGTTCTATTTTTCTACGAAAGGCTTATAAGCTATGCCAAACAAAACTCCCCAGCGCATTTGCGCCTTCTGCCACCGCAACGAGCATCAGGTTATGTTTCTGATCCCGTCTCCGGACGGCGTCTACATCTGCGACGAATGTGTAAAAACCTGCGCCGAGCTGATAGACGAAAGCCTTGCCATGCAGGAAAGCGAGGGTGCCACGGCCACAGAGGAAGCGCTTACCAAGGAGACCCTGCCGAAGCCTGCCGAAATCAAGGCGAAGCTTGATGAGCATGTGATCGGCCAGGATGCAGCCAAGCGCGTCCTGTCGGTTGCCGTCTATAACCACTATAAACGCATCCTGTCGCGCGAGGCAGGCAACTCGGACGGTGTCGAGATTCAAAAAAGCAACGTATTGCTCCTCGGCCCTACCGGTGTAGGCAAAACATATCTTGCACAAACGCTTGCAAAAACCATGAAGGTCCCCTTCGCTATCGCTGATGCCACCACGTTGACCGAAGCCGGTTACGTCGGTGAAGACGTAGAAAATATTCTTCTCCGCTTGATCCAGGCGGCGGACTTTGATATCGAGAAGGCCGAAAAAGGCATTATCTATATCGACGAGATCGATAAGATCTCCAGAAAAAGCGAAAATCGCTCCATCACGCGGGACGTTTCCGGTGAGGGTGTTCAGCAGGCCCTGCTTAAGATCCTGGAGGGCACGGTTGCCAACGTGCCACCTCAGGGCGGTCGCAAGCATCCTAACCAGGAATTCATCCAGATCCATACCGAAAATATTCTCTTTATCTGCGGCGGTGCCTTTGACGGCTTGGAGACGATCATTGAAGAGCGGCACGGCAATGGCACGATCGGCTTTGGCGGTGACATCCGCGGCAAGCGCGAACGTGTAGAGCGCGGTGTGTTCCGCGATACGACCTCGCACGATATTGTAAAGTACGGCTTGATCCCCGAGCTGGTTGGCCGTCTTCCCGTAATGGTTTCGCTTGAAAACCTTGATGAGGAAGCACTGGTTCGCATCATCCGCGAGCCGAAGAATGCACTGTATAAACAGTACAAAAAGCTTTTTACACTCGATGGAGTGGAGCTTGAATTCGAGGAGGATGCCTTCCGCGCAGTGGCCAAACTGGCCTTAGAACGTCAGATCGGCGCACGCGGTCTCCGCTCGATTATGGAAGGGATCATGACTGCCCCCATGTACGACATTCCCTCCGATCCCACCGTCAAGAAGATCGTCATCACCGAGGGCGTCATCCTTGGAACCGAATCCCCCCGCCTTGTACACGGTGACGTGGCCGATGCGGCGCCTGTGGATAGCACCTCCGCTTCTTAAAGACAAAAGGAGATATGCTGCAAAAGCATATCTCCTTTCAATTTGCAGTTATCCACAAACTCGGAGGAATTAAAACACAGGCTTGGGATAAGCGGCCTTATCAGCCAGTACCATCTCCAGGATCTCGGCAAAACTCATCCAAGTAACCCTATCCGAAAGCGTGTCGGCAATGCGACGGCCGACCTCATCCAAAACCCGCAGGCCTGTACCAAGGCCGTTGGACATCAGGCTTTGCCAGTGCGTGATCAGGATCGGATATCCGCCGGTTTCCAAAACGCGGATGATCTCGCCGCTTTTCCCATCCTTGGAAATCAAGACGTCCGCCGTCTCCGAAATATATGCCTCGGACGTGTCGGTAGAAGAAATAGTGCGCCAAAGGGCATCATATGTGGTGGCGGGGATAGAGACCAGCACTCGCCCCTCCTCCTCACGTGCGACCCAGGGCTTGGCGTTCGGCCGGTCACGAAGACCCCGAAGGAAAAACCAGGCGTTCTTCTTCCCCGTTACGTCAAACACCGCACGCGAGATCGCCGCCTCGTATTCCTCCTCTACCTCCTGGCCAAAGCGCCACGGAGAGGTTACGCCAAACGTATCAAAGCCGGCCTCGCGCAAAAGGCTGAGCGCCTTGGCGATGTACGGTGTAAGGACGGTGCGATCCTTATCGGCCGCAAACGCATCCTCCTTCATCTCCAGTGCACGCCCGGTAGAAAGATCTACCGCCTTATTATGGCTCAGCATTTCCGGGCCGATCGCAAAGCGCGGCGCAACGCGCCCCTTTACCGTATCCAGCCACTCGGTAAGTGCATCCTCCGAAACGCCTTCCAGGCCGTTAATGATATCCCCTTTGTTTCCTGGCATCGGCACCACGCTGAATTTTCCCTTCATACCCCATTTTTCGATAATATCGCAAAAGCGAAACAGCATCTCGTTGGGATAGGTGGGGATCAGCTCTCTGCCGTCCTTCATAACGCGGTTTTGCGCATGCTCGTAAAAAACGGAAATAACAGGCGCCGGATCATCAATGATCAAGGAAATTGGTACTTTACACATATAGCATCACCTCGTTAGTTGGGTCTTGTGCGGGGGTCGCTGCCGATATTGGCCTGTACGGCATTCCAACGCTTGCGAAGTGCCGCCGGGCCGATGCCCACAAGATCGTGAAAGACCTTGTGAAAATAATTGGAATTGGAAAAGCCGGAGGCCGCAGAAATATCAGCGATCGTCCAATCGGTAGAAGCAAGCAAGCGCAGTGCGGCATTGACACGCACCGTGTTGATGTACTCCACCGGGGTGAGACCCACCGTAGCGCGGAACAGCTTGCCGAAATGATCCGGAGACAGATACAGCTGTGCCGCCAGTGCCTCAAGGCGCAGTTTTTTGGCATATGAGGTACTGATATGCATGATCGTGGGGGCAATACGCATCATATTGTGATATTCCACCATGTCCTCTTCACGATATCCGTAAAAACGAATGACCTCCGCCTGCATATGAGAGATCTCGGAAAGGATCTGTGCGGTATAGAAGATCTCCTTACCGCGCCACTCGGTTATTGCCGCCTCCATATGGGCAACCAGCGAAGCGTGAAGCGGGTGCCCTGCCTCAAAAAGCGCCGTACGGTTTTGCAGGGGCAAAAGATACAGGGAAAGGAACTGCTCATCAAGCCCGGGAGCGGCCACAGTTGTCGAGCGGTGATAGGTCAGCACGCGGATCAAGCATTCCTCCTCTCCCACCGAGGAAGCAAAATGCACAAAGCCGGGAAGCAAATGCAGTATCCCGCCCTCTGCCACACGGATGACAGAAAGCCCCACCGTGATATCGGCGCTTCCCTTCGCTACTTGAATAAATTCCAGAGAATCGGCATGGAAATGCGGAGGGATCAGCATCCCACTACCGCTTTTCACTGTGATAGAAAAAAGTTCCCCCTCGACCATGGATGTTCTCCTTTTACCGTATGATATCTTTATTGTAACAGATATTTTCGCTTCTGTAAATAGAAAATGTCGATTTTTTTGATTTTTTTAATAAAGAAAGAACGCCAAAAAACGGCGTTCTTTCTTTGTATATCGGTGCTTTTTCGATTTTAATCGATATCCTCTGTATACTCGGTTATCTCGGTATCCAGGAGTTCCGGATGGAGGAGATACCGTTTCATGATCTTGAAGCCGGAGGCATAGTAATATCCGTCGCAGATCCGCTCGTCCACCACCGCACGGAAGGTGACGAAATGGCGCTTCTCGGCCACACCGTCCTCGATCACCTCTTTGGTATACTTCTTGCCGTACGAAAGGAAGACCGGCAAATTGCCAAAGTTGTAAAGATGGTGGTAAATGGCGTTGATGCCAAGCGAGCCCATGCTGGTGATGATCATAGAGCCGTGGAACGGGCTGACCTCCAGAATGGACCGGGGCAAAAGATCGAAATAATCCAGGAAATGAAGCGCAGAAACGCAGAAACGCAGAACAAGACGCGGGATCTTGGTCATAAACTTGGCAACCTTATCAAAGGAGCTGTCAGCCGCGATGCACGCCTTGTAGACCGCCTGGAACTTTTCGTATACCTGAACGGCCGTATCCCGCTGGTCAAAATGGATCTTGATATTGGTATCGGGGGATTCAATGCTCATTTCCTTTTTGACAGGCATAACCGCCACCACGTCATGCCGGGCAAACACGTGCTGACCGGAAAGAAAACGGTTAATGGCAGGTCTTTGGGAAATGGCGCGGACGTATGCGGCGATAAACACGTGCAAAAAGCCGATATCGGTGTATCCCTGTGCGCGCTTTTCCTTCACGTACGCCTCGATATTGGTAATATCAACCTCGTCCTGGAAATGATTCTGTGCGTCCGATCTCTCCTTCATGAAAAAGGGGATCATATACTGCATCGCATGAATGCCGCGCACACGGCGGCCATCCTTGCGGTCACCAAGGCGGCGACGGCGTTTTTTCTTGACAGGCTTGGTTTCGGTGTTCTTTTCCTCTTCTGTCGTGATGGGCGTTGTTTTTTCGTCCATGGGCATCCTCCTGTCTTTAATACAAATAATTTTATCATATTCCGCCCGATGATGTCAAGAAAAAGGCATTTTTTTGTTCAAAAAAAGTCCAAACTTTCCTAAAAAGCATCAAAAACGGGGGATTACTCCCCCGCTTTTGCTATTTGAAAGGTTATCTTATTCGGCATTTGCCGCGGCTATGATCTTCTGTGCCACGTTTGCGGGCACCTCCTCATAGCGAACAAACTCATAATCAAAGCGGCCTCTGCCCTGGGTTGCGGCACGCAGAGTGATCACGTAATCGGCCATTTCCGGCTGAGGGATCTCGGCCATAACGGTCTGATACCCGCTTTTCCCTTCGCAGGCCTCAATACCCAAGACGCGCCCGCGACGCTTGTTGACGTCACCCATAATGTCACCAACGTAATCGTCGGGCACCGTCACGCGAAGCTCACCGACAGGCTCAAGCAGAACCGGCTGTGCCTTCGGAATCCCATCCTTATAGGCAAGGATGGCGGCCAGCTTGAAGGAGATCTCGTTACTGTCCACATCGTGGTACGAGCCACCCGTCAGATTGGCGGCAAGCCCTACCATCGGATATCCGGCAAGAACGCCCTGCTGCATCGATTCCAAAAGTCCCTTTTCTACCGCCGGGAAGAAGTTTTTGGGCACTTCGCCGCCAAAAACGCTTTCGCTGAAGCTGAGCCCCTCGCCCTCTGCAGGCGAGAAGGTGATCTTCACGTGGCCATACTGGCCGCTGCCGCCCGACTGCTTCTTGTGCTTTCCTTCCGCATCCACCTTTTTCTTGATGGTTTCACGGTAGGGGAATTTCAAGTCGCCCATCGTCACAGAAAGGTTAAAGCGGCTCTTCAGCTTGGCGGCCACCACATCCAGGTGGATGTCCCCAAGACCGTAAAGCACAAGCTGACGCGTCGAGGCATCGTTCACAAAGCGGATCGAAAGATCCTCTGAAAGCAGACGGGCAATACCGGTGGAAAGCTTATCCTCTTCCCCCTTTGCCGCCACAACAGAACGGCCGTAATACGCATTCGGGAACACGATGGGCGCATAAGAAAACGCCTTGCCTCTCGTTGTCAGGGTATCGTTGGTATTGGTATTGGAAAGCTTGGTGATCACGCCGATGTCGCCGCACGCCAGCCCGTCTGCCTCCACCTGCTTTTTCCCGTACGGCACTAACAAACGGCCGAATTTTTCGTCGGCACCTGTTGCGGTATTGTGAAGCACGGTATCCTTGGCAAGCGTCCCCTCCATTACGCGGAAGAAGGACATCTTACCAACAAAGGGATCGGCGATGGTCTTGAATACAAAGAGCGAGGTCTCGGTGCTTTCGCGGTCGATGGGCATGGTTGCCTCTGCCCCATCCGCAAGAATCTTCTCTTCCTTTTTTGCAGTCGGCCGCGGGAAGGAGGCTACGATCGTGTTGAGAAGCGATTTGACGCCCCACAGCTTCATGGCCGCACCGCAGAACACGGGAATGATCTCATTGTGGATGATCCCCTCGTGGACCGCTTCCTCGATTTCCTCCTGCGATATCTCTTCTCCACCAAAATATTTTTCCATCAAATCCTCGCTTGTGGTGGCAGCGGCCTCTACAAGCTTTTCGCGGTATTCCTCGGCCACAGCCATAAACTGCTCAGGAATCGGGGTGCTGACGACCTCACCGCTCTTGGAATCAAAGGTGTATACCTGCATATCCATCAAATAAAGGAATCCGATCACCTTATCGCCATCAATACACGGAATAAGGATCGGGCAAAGCTTATTGCCATAGCGTTCCACCAGCTTATCATAGGCTTTTTTGAAGCGTGCCTCGCCATCGTCAAAGCGATTGATAAAGAAGGTCTTGGGGATGCCGGCCTCGGTCGCATATTCCCAAGCAAGATCCGTCCCCACCTCGGGGCCGTTCTTTCCGTCAACCACAATGACCGCGCTGTCCGCCACGCGGACACACTGCCGCATCTCACCCTCAAAATCAAAATACCCGGGCGTGTCAAGAATGTTGATCTTTACGTCACGGTACTCCAGCGGAACCACCGAAGCGGAGAGCGAAAAGCCGCGCTTTACTTCTTCCGGATCATAGTCACACACGGTATTGCCGTCGGGAATCTTTCCCAAACGATCAATTGCATGGGTAAGAAAGAGCATTGCCTCGGCAAGCGAGGTTTTACCGGAGCCACTGTGGCCAAGCAAGCACACGTTGCGAAGCATTTTGGTGGAATACATTTGCATTTTCGGATTCTCCTTTACTTGTGATAATACGAATCGGTGCCGAAGCCTCCTTCGGCCTCCGTTTCTATTATTATACACAATGACAAATCATTTTGCAATGTTTTTCTTGTGAAAAATCCTTAAATTGCGTAGAAATGTTTTTAAACTCTTTGTTACGTTTGCACAAATTTAGTCCACTTTTTCCCTTGCATCGTTTCCCGCTCCCGCATTTTGCGATCCAAGACATTCATAACGGCCAGCTTTTTTAGGCTCCAAAGCGGAGCCAAAAGTGCCTCTCTGCCGCCGTCTCCCGTGATGCGTCCAATGACGGTTTCGGGCGCCAAAAGCTCTAACTGCTCCAGAAGAATATCGGTGTATTCCTCCTCTGTCAGGGGGGTGTATTCCCCGCTCTCCCAAAGCGCCGCCATGCGGGTATTGCGCAAAACGTGCAAAAGATGCAGCTTCACCTCATCCGGCATAAGGGTCGAGACCTGCCGCACGCTTTCCAGCATCATAGCGGCATCCTCCCCGGGCAGACCGTTGATCAGATGCACCGAAATGCGCGCACGCGGCACAGCCGCACGCAAAGCGCGATACCCCTCAAAAAACGCCGAAGAACCATGCCCGCGGCCGATCCTTTCTGCCGTTGCGTCATGCACGCTTTGCAGGCCAAGCTCCACCGTCAGATCGATCCGCTCGGAAACCTCGGAAAGAAGGCATAGCACGTCCTCGCCCAGGCAATCCGCGCGGGTGGCGATATGAAAGGCCACGGTATCCGGAAGCGACAACACCTCCTCATACATCTGCCGAAGAAGCGCCGTGGGAGCATAGGTGTTTGTGTATGCCTGCAAATACGGAATATACCGTGCCGTCTCCCACTTTTGTGCAATCACCTCACGCTGGCGCTCATACTGTGCACGGATCGAAAGACCGGAAAAGGTGAAATCCCCACTCCCGCGTGGTGAGCAATAAAGGCAACCGTCCTTGCCGCAGGTCCCGTCCCTGTTCGGGCAGGTAAAGCCAGCATCCAAGGCGATCTTGGCGCATTTTCCGCCGTACCGGTGGCGCAGATAGTAGTCATATGTATGGTACCGCTTATTAGTGTCGCTATAAGGAAAGGGGGATATTTTTTTCTTGCTTTCCATGCTTATTTCTGCAAAAGGTGAGGCAGGATCTCACGGATATGCGAGATCCCCACAAGCTCCACCCGCTCCGGGGCGCGCATTCCCTTAGCAAGCGAACGGGCGGGAAGCAGAATGCGGGAAAAGCCGAGGCGCGCCGCCTCATTAACACGTGTTTCAATCTTGGAGACCGTGCGGACCTCGCCCGAAAGGCCGATCTCACCAAACGCCACAAGATCAGAGGGGACAGGACGGTCCAAAAGACCGGATATCAGGGATATGGCAACCGAAAGGTCGCCTGCGGGCTCGTCAAAGCGGATGCCCCCTGCGATGTTCAAATACACGTCATTGACCGAAAAGCGCAAGGAAAGACGCTTTTCCAAAACCGCCAGAAGAAGGCACATCCGATTATAGTCGAACCCATCCGACGTCCGCCGTGGCGTGGGAAACACACTGGGAGATACCAGTGCCTGGATCTCGGTAATAAGAGGTCTTGTCCCCTCCATCACACAGCCGATACAGTTGCCGCCTGCCCCCTCGGTACGCTCATGCAATAAAACCTCGGAGGGGTTGGGGATCTCTCGCAGCCCTTTATCGGTCATGTCAAACACGCCGATCTCATTGGTAGAGCCGTACCGGTTCTTCATGGCGCGGATAATGCGATAGGTTTGCTGCCTGTCTCCCTCGAAATACAGAACGGCGTCCACCATATGCTCCAGCGTCTTAGGCCCGGAGATACCGCCCTCCTTGTTGACGTGTCCCACCAAGAACACCGCCGTTCCGCTTTCCTTGGCGTAGGCGATAAAGGCCGCGGCGCACTCGCGCACCTGGGCGATGCTTCCGGCCGAGGAACGGGAGCTTTGGCTGAAAACGGTTTGGATGGAGTCCACGATAAGGATGTCGGGCTTTGTCTTCTCTGTGGCGGCAAGCACAGCATCAAGATCGGTCTCGCTCATAAGAAACAGCTCCTGTCCTACCGTGCCAAGGCGATCGGCGCGTAGCTTGATCTGAGCGCGCGATTCCTCACCCGATACGTACAACACCCGCTTTTTTTGGCTGAGAACGTCCGATATCTGCAAAAGTAGCGTGGATTTGCCGATACCGGGCTCGCCGGAAAGCAAAATGACAGAGCCGTCCACAAGCCCGCCGCCAAGCACGCGGTCAAGCTCGCCCATCCCCGTCTCGGTTCTTGCGTGTCTTGTTGCCTTGATCTCGGAAAGGCGCTCTACCGTCGCCTCCTTTGGTGCACGCGGCGCTCCCACGGCGGGGGCGGCCTGGGCAACCTCCTCCATCGTGTTCCAAAGGCCGCATTCGGGGCATTTTCCTACCCAGTTGGAAACCGTGTAGCCGCATTCACGGCACGCGAACATACTTTTTGGTGCTTTCACAGTCCTTCTCCCTTGTTATTCTCTATATGCTCCATAATACCACAAAAAATAGCAAAGCACAATTCCTTTTGATAATCTTTTTCGCAAAGACTTTCGCATTCCTCGGAATTGGAAAGAAATCCGCATTCCAGAAGCACCGCGCTTCCCACGGCATTCTTTAAAAGATATATAGAGGAATCGGCCGCGCGGATGGTGCGGCGGTTATCCGGCTGAAGCGTCCTTTTCACAGAGCCGTGAATACACGCCGCAAGCTCCCTGCTTTTCTCGGTATTTGCATAATAGGCCTCAAAGCCGCGACAACTCCCTGCAGGATAGGTGTTCATGTGAATGCTGATAAACAGGGCCTCCGGATGCGATGACGCGACCGACAAGCGGTTTTTCAGATCATTTTCCTTGCGGCGACCGCTCTCGCCACCGTCCAGTAGCACATCCTCCGTGCGGGTCAGGATGACATCGACCCCCGCCTCGCGAAGCAGCTCCGCAAGTAAAAGGGTCACCGAAAGATTAAGATCCTTTTCCAGTGCGCCGTTCACCCCAACGGCGCCCCCGTCTATCCCACCGTGCCCGGCATCCAGAATGACCGTGGCCCGGGGTGCGGCTTGGGTGTACTCCCCCGCCATACGGTGGGCAAGAAAAAAGGTGCAGCACCCCGCTGCCAAAAACACAAGCAAAAGAAAAAAGATGCCCGAGTACAGCATGACCGAGCATCTTTTTGAAATGTGAATCATACGAAATCCTCCCTCATATAGCATGCTACAATATATGAGGGAATATGCAGGGTTAGGACTTGACGCGCATCGGATGCTTACAACCGAAGACGTAACCGGCGTACGCGGCCAGAGGGGCAACAAGCGGGGTGAGAAGGTAGGCAACCGTGGCGGCAACCATGCTTGCGTCAAGCCCGGTTGCTGCAAAAAGCGCCTTCAAAACACCGGAATACATCGACTGAAGAAGCTGGATCACCGTATATCCCACCGCCCAAACGCCGCCACCGCCAACGCTAAGCAGGGCGCCGTCGGCATCGGTCTCGAGGCCGATGGCAAGGCCGATCAGCATCAGAAGGACGAAAATGTAATTGGGGGCAGTCGCGCAAAGGCCGATCTTAAGACCGTACGCGGGCCTATATTCCAAACGCTCCCCTGCGATCTTCACACTATCGCGGCTTCCTTCCTCACGCATGGCGTAGAACACCAAAAAGAAATAAAACGCGATAGAAAAAATGCTGGCCACAAGCGCCATCGGCTGGCGAAGCGATTCATCCTGCCAGGAGGCGGCCGTCATCGTAACGATGGCCGCAAAGATCATCATCCCCACCTGGTTGACCATCACACGTGCGATGCGGTGCATATTGTCGTTTTCTTTTAAAAATTGTAACAGCATAAGATTCCTCTCAAGACTTCCTTCCCCTCTATCATACCCTTTTTCTGTAGAAAAAGCAAGTCACAAGACAAGAATTTACAAATTGTACACTTCTTGTACATCTTGGATTTTGTATAATTGAACCAAGAAGGGAGTGATCATCATGGCAGAGAGCATCTTAAAATCCAAGGATTTCCGTTCCGCCCCCACGATCATTAAAAATTTTGTCAGACACAAGATCGCAATTGAGGGATGCTCCGAAAAAACGGCCGCCGAATATTTGCTGGATCTGCGCACCTTTTTTCGCTATCTTCTGGCATGCGAGGCCGACATCCCGACCGAGGGTGAGGAATTTGAGGCGATCGACCTTTCTCCCGTGGACGTTCCCTTTGTTTTGGGAATCGACCGCGATGCCGTAGTGGACTTTCTCTCCTACACCGCCGCCGAAAGAGGAAATGAGCGTGCAAGCAGAGCGCGCAAGCTTTCGGCACTGAAGTCCTTTTTTCGCTATATTTCCTCGCTGGACAGTAAATATGCGGATTTTGACCCCGCCAAGAACATCAAATCCCCCAAAAAGGAGCTCCATCTTCCGAAATATCTTTCGGAGGAAGAAAGCATCGCGCTTTTGCAAAGCATCTTGGATGATGAAGAGTCACGCACTCGGGCACGTGATTTTGCCATTGTTACCCTGTTTTTAAACTGCGGAATGCGTCTTTCCGAGCTTGTGGGGATCAACCTTTCGGATATGGATCGCGAGCTTCGTTCCCTGCGTGTATTCGGAAAGGGTGCCAAGGAGCGCGTGGTGTATTTAAATGACGCCTGCCGTGCCGCCCTTGCGGAATACCTGCAGC
>JAGBZZ010000298.1 GCA_017652965.1 Clostridia bacterium
ACTTTTCAAAGCGGCACAATCCCTCACCTGCTTCGCAGGAGCTCCCTTTACACAAGGGAGCCTTCCCCATAATGGCCCCCTCAACGAAATCGCCACATCCTTTGTTTCTGTTCACCGGCAATAGCCTTTTTCGAACCACGCGAATATCGCGTGGTTTTCGTAATACAAAAAAGAGGAACTATGCTAAAACACAATTCCTCTTTTTGTTTGCGGTTATGCCGAGGGCGCCGTCCTGCTTTACTGCATACGGGTTACAAGATTGCGATACACCGCATCGGCCAGCTGATGCTGTCCGCTTTTCGCGATGTGTAGGCCGTTTGAGCCGAGGGTCAGCTTGTGGGGGTTGCGGATATTGGCGTCAAACTCGGCAAACACGCCGTTATAGTCGGAATCAAACTGCGAGGCAAGATGCACGAAGGAAAGCCGTGCAGGGTCCTCCGATGCGACCCTTTCGCGGATGCCGTCAAAGGTGCGAAGCGTCTCAAGACGGGGGAACCACGGCCAGGAGATGCCGTAGTTCTGCGCAAAGCCGTTGCGCGAGGGGAAAAGACCGCCGACAAGGGTGATGTGGCAATCCGGAAAATCAGCATGCACCGAGGCCACAAAATCGCGCATGGCAGCCTCATAGTCCTCGGGGCGCCAGGCATAGCTGTTCCAGGTCAGGGTCACCACCACCTCGTCGATGCGATCCTTGCCAAAGCGGGCGGCATAGGCGCGAAAATCGTTGCACCTCCGCTCGGAATTCCAAAAGGGATTCGAGTCGGCACGCTCGGCCGAGGTGTAGACGATGTCCCCAAGGTTCTTCCCGCCCGTTTGGTGCACAAGGCGGCCACCCTCGGTCGAGGGCAGAGCGCCAAGGGCGCTTGTCGAGATGATCTTGATCCTGCTTTTCGAGATGGACTCCAGCTTCCAAAGCCCACCGCACGCATCCCTATAAAAGCTGTGCTGATCGACCCTCGCGTCCTTATCCGAAAAATCGCCGTAGATGTTCATAAAGTCGTTGCGCTTGTTCTCGGTGAGATACGAGCGGAAGGTCCAACCGCCGTAGCCCTCGTAGCGCACGCCCTCCTTCTCCTTTGAGCCGATAAAGGCAATGTGCGAAAGCCCGTGCCCCGCAGGCTCACCGCCCGTGCCCGTCAGCATCCGCCCAAGCTCGCTCGTCCACACCCCGGGGCCGGTGTCCGAGGCGCCCACCAGCAAAAAGACGCGCTCCTCCCTCGGGGATACCGGGGGGTTCACCACACGGACGGTGCAGGTGGCCTCGTCCAGGATGTCGCCCTCGTTGTTCCGCAGGCGGATGCAAAGGGTATGCATCCCGAGGTCGCTCTCGTCGGGTGTAAAGTAATATTTACGGGAGAAGGCCTTGCCGCGGTTTTTGCCGTCGGTGTAGGACACTTCAAAGTCATAGGTATCGATCGACACGCTGTTCACGATGCCACGGTAGAAAAGCTCAAAGGGCTCGCCCACCACAAGGTCATACTGACGGGGCAGATACAGATAGCGCTTCATAGGTGTCTCCTTTTTCTTTTTGTCAGCCCCATTATAGCACGCCACCCTCTTCATTGCAAGAGGCTTTTTTCCTTTTGCGCATGCATCTTGCAAACTCCCCCTCTTCATGCTATAATAGGGGTATCCTATTATCGCTTGGGAGAGGCTTATGAGCATCCGAGGATCTTATACTAAAAAGAAGATACAAAGCATGCCGCGGGATACCGACCTTTCGGAGGTCTATGCCCTCATCGCGCGGGTGGCATCCCCCCGATATGCCGCCGCCTTTCGCCTTTCGCTTACCGAGGGCGACGGCTTTGACTCCTACGAGGTGTCCGACGGGGACGGCGCGATCCATATCCGTGCCACCTCGGGTGTGGCGATGGCCGCGGGCTTTCACGCCTACTTACGCACGCGGTGCGGCTACACGGTCGGTGCGCTGACAACAAGCGGGCATCTGCCCCCTGTGCCGCCCCCGGTGGGCGAGCCGATCACGGGGAAAAGCGAATTTCTTTACCGCTACTTTTTCAACTACTGCACCTTCTCCTATACCTACGCCTTCGACACGTGGGAGGAGTGGGAGAGGACGCTTGACTATCTCTTGCTGTCCGGCTACAACCTTATCCTGAATCCCATCGGGCTGGAAGGGGTCTTTCGTCGCACCCTTCTGGCGCTTGGCTATACCGAGACCGAGACCTCGGCGTTTCTGTGCGGCCCCGCCTTTTACGCCTGGCAATGGATGATGAACATGACAGGCTGGGCGGGCGGCGCCCCCGCACGGTGGTATGACGAGCGGCTTTTGCTGGCAGGCAGGATCAACCGCCGCCTGCACGCCTTTGGCGTAGCCACGGTTGCCCCGGGCTACGCCGGGATGGTGCCGCCCGATTTCGGCACGCGCTTTCCGGATGCCGAGATCCTGCCGCAGGGGCGCTGGTGCGGCTTCTCCCGCCCCTCGCTCCTTTTGCCCACCACCCCGCACTTTGACCGGGTTGCCGACGTCTTTTACCGCGAGTGCCGCAGGATCGAGGGGGCGGAGGACTGCCACTATTATTCGGTCGATCCCTTCCACGAGGGGGGCGTGACAGACGGCATTGACCTATACGCCTTCGGCCGCCGCGTTTTTGCCGCCATGCGCCGCGCCGACCCCGCCGCCGTGTGGATACTACAGGGCTGGACGACCTCGCCAAAGCCCGAGATGGTGAAAAGCATCCCGGACGGGTGCGCCATCGTGGCCAATCTTTCGGCACACAGAAGTTGCACGGCGGGGATGTACGCCGATGCGCCCTTTCTCTTTTGCACCGTCTTCTGCTACGGCGGGCAGTACAACTTCCAAGGGGCGGCCGAGGCCATCCTAGAGGGGCCCTACCGCGCGTTGGAGGATCCCGAGATCAACCTGATCGGAATGGGCTATATGCCCGAGGGGGTCAACTGCAACGAGATCATTTACGAGATCCTTTCCCACAACGCCTTTTCGGAAAGGACGAGCCTTTCTGCCTTTGTCACCTATTATCTGAAGACCCGCTACGGCTATACCTCCCCCGCCCTTTCGGAGGCTCTGTATGACCTTTGCCACGAGGTGCTGGACGGCAAGCAGACAAAAAGCGGTGAATCCGCCCTTTGCGCCCGCCCGACCCTTGCGGTCAAAAGCACCTCCACCTGGGGCAAGGGGGCTAACCCCTACCTTGACCAGGGCGTCCTTGTGCGCTACCTTTCGGCCATGCTGGAGGAATACGACCGCCTTTCGGATAACCCCACCTACCGCAAGGACCTTACCGAAGCGGCAAGGCAGGCGGTCAGCAATCTTTCCTGGCACTTTGTCGACCGTATCCAAAAGGCCTACGCCGCAGGCGACAGCGAGGCGCTATCGCAAAACGGCGGCAAGCTGCTTTCGCTTTTCGACCTGCAGACCGCCATCGTTGCCACAGACGGCGACATGCTGCTTGGCCGCTGGCTGGAAAAGGCCAAGCGCCACGGAAGGACCCCTGCCGAGCGCGCCTACTTTGAGTGGAACGCCCGCGTGCAGATCACGCTTTGGGCAGGGCGCGAGGGGGCGGCACAGCTACATGACTACGCGGCCAGAGAATGGCAGGGGCTTTTGGAGGACTTTTACCGCCCGCGCTGGGAGGCCTTCCTCTCCCGCCTGGAGATCTCGCTTCTGACAGGCACCCCGCTTCCCGAGATCCACCACTATGACGAGGAGCTTCCCTTCACCTATGCCAAAAAGCAGTACCCCACCGAACCGTTTGGCGACCTTCGCGCCGCCGTTTCCAAGGCGCTGGCCGTGATCCGCGCGTCCGCCGTCTCCCACCGCGCCGAGGAGCGGGAGTGGGAAAGCGTGGAGGCGGCCGTGGCAAAAACGGCCACACTGTAAAAAGTACTTTACAAAAAGAAAGGATGCCGCCATGGATATCACACACATCACCCCCGACATTACCCGCATCCGCATTCGGTTTCTTGACGTGTACACCACGGTCTTTCTTGTCAGGACGGAGGCAGGGTATCTTCTGTTTGACACCGCCACCTATCCCACCGATATCACCGAGCATCTCCTCCCCGCCCTTTCCTCGCTTGGCATCCGAGGGGAGGAGCTTGCGGCCGTTTTTGTTTCGCATCCGCACCGCGACCATGCAGGCGGGCTTGCCGCCCTCTTAGAGATGCGCCCCGCGCTTCCGGTCTTCGCGGGGAGCGACGCCCTCCTTGCCACCCATCTAGGGGCGCGGCTTTCGGTCGCCGCTGACGGGGATATTCTTTTTGGGGTACTGCGCACCGTGGCGATCCCCGGGCACACGGCCGATTCGATCGCCCTTCTGGATCTGCGCACCGGCACCCTCCTTTCGGGGGACGGCTTACAGCTGTACGGCCTCTTTGGCTCGGGCTGGTGGGGTGCAAATATCACCATGCCGCAGGCGCACCTTGCCACACTTGACCGCCTTGCGGAGCTGCCGATCACGGCGATATACCCCGCACATGACTATCACCCCGAGGGGGATGCCTTCATAGGGCAGGCGGCCATCGCGCGGGCACTGGCCGCCTGCCGTGAGCCGCTTTTCCTCATTCGGGATATGATCATAGCCGACCCGCAGGCCGACGACAAGGCGATCGCCGCCGCCTACAATGCCAAAAAGACCCTGCCCACCCTCGGCTGGCCTGTGGTGGCCGCCGTCCGCCGTGAGCTTTTGTAAGGAGGGGATACCGTGAGCCTTTACTGCTTTACGATCGACGACAACATCCTTTTCCTGCAGGATCTTCAGAAGGAGGGTATCGAAAGCCTTTTCGACCACCCCTACACCGCCATGCTGAAGCGCCTGCACGAGCGCTTTGACCTTAAGATCCAGCTGAACCTCTTTTACGAGACCGAGGGCTTTTGCCTTGCCGATCTTAGCGACCGCTACCGGGATGACTTTGCCGCGTGTGCCGATTGGCTGAAGCTTTCCTTCCATTCCAGAGCCAACCATCCACCCCACCCCTACGCCACCTCGGAGTATGCCGAGGTCTATGCCGATGGGGAGGCGGTACAGCGCCAGATCCTGCGCTTTGCCGGGGCGGCCTCGCTGGCTACGACCACCACCGTCCACTACTGCTCTACCACGCGGGCGGGGGCGGCGGCGCTTGCCGACCTTGGCGTGCGGGGCCTGCTCGGCCTTTTCGGCAGTGACGGCACGCCGCGCACCTCCTATAGCCTACCCGAGGAGCTTGGCGCCCGCCTGCGCCGCGGGGAGATCCTCAGTACAGAGGGGGTTGCCTACGCCTCGCTTGATCTTGTGGTGAACTGCTTTAAAAAGGAAGAGCTCCTGCCAACCCTTCGGGCCATCCTTCCCCGCGACACCTTGCGCATCATGATCCACGAGCAGTACTTCCGCCGGGAGCTTCACTACTTCCAGCCGGATTTTGAGGAAAAGCTTGTCACCGTCTTTTCCTACCTGGAGGGCCTCGGCTTTCAAAGCCGCTTCTTTGAGGAAATGCTCTAGGCGATACCGCCATACGAGGATGCAAAAAAGAGGAACTATGCGAAACCATAATTCCTCTTTTTTCTTTTCGTGTATGCCAAAAGGCGATAGCCCCGTCTTATACGTTCATAAACTCGGCAAGATTAGGCGGTACGAGGGCATACTGCGGGGCCTCGTCCCCAAAGTCCATCTCAAATACCGTGAACTGCAAAAGGGTATCCGGGCACTCGGCCGGCAGACCGTCAAAATACAAAACTCCGTCCTCAAAACGGAAGGCGACCTCCTGCCCCGTGGTGACACAGCGCACCGTGCGCGGGGGCTTTCGGTACCCCGCGACCCGCATGCAGGAGGGGCTGTAGATCCAGTTCCAAAGATAGACACGGTTGCCCTTGCGCACCGAGGTGGAGATGCCGTTTGCCCCGTGTGCGCCGCGCACGGCAGAGCCGTACACTGCCGCTTCATGGGTGCGCACCCATTTGCCTACCGTCTCTAAGGTCGCCCTCTCGTAAGCATCGATGCTGCCGTCCCCGTTCGGCGAGACGTTGAAAACAAGATTTCCCCCGCCAAACTGACACTGCGCCATCAGCTTTACGATATCGTGGGCGTTCATCGCAAAGGGGAGCGCCCTCTCGTGATCCACCCCGCCAAAGCCTGTCTGGCTGAAGCGCATGCAGGCCTCCCACTCGACCCCGTTCGGGGGATAGACGAGCTTATCCTCGGCAATGGCGAAATCCTCGGGCAAGCGGCTTCTTTCGTTGATCAGGATATCGGGCTGCAGGGCCCTGACCATCGCGTTGCGCTCAAGGCTTTCCCAGGCCTCGGCCGTCTCCAGCGGAAGCGCCACGTCGTACCAAAGGATATCGATCCTGCCGTAATTGGTCATCAGCTCGCGCACCCGCTCGCGCACGTCGGCCACAAAGCGCGCACGTGCCGCCTCGTCGGTACGGCATCGGCCGCCGTCCGGATGCTCCCAGTTGAGAAGCGAGTAGTAAAGCCCGATGCGCAGGCCATGCTTACGGCAGGCCTCGCAAAACTCCCGCACTATGTCGATCCTCGGGCCGTAGTTGACCGAGTTATAGGGGTTGACGGCAGAATCCCACAGCGAAAAGCCGTCGTGATGCTGGGTCGTCAGGATGGCGTACCTCATGCCCGCCGCCACCGCGCACCGTGCCCACTCCTCGGCCATGCCGCTTTTGTAGGTCATCTGTTCGCCTGCCACACGCAGATACTCCTCGCGCGAGATGCCCTCGCGCA
Organism: Clostridia bacterium; assembly: GCA_017652965.1. Next base: position 6,690 of record JAGBZZ010000298.1, read on the forward strand.
GCTTGATCCACTCCCCCCTGCCATAGCAGGAATAGATGCCGTAGTGGATAAAGAGACCGAGCTTCGCCTCCTGCCACCAGGCACTGCGGCGGGCCAGCGTTGCCCTGTTTTCTGCCTCGTAAGCCGCAAGATCCATCGCTATACCTCCGCCTCAGCCCATACGCTCCACGTACTCCGCATCCTCCACGGTTCTGACGTGCGGATTGCCGATGCGCGCGCGGTAGGTGGGCGCCAGATAGCGCACCGCATTGGTGATCACGCGGCAGACGGCGGGGTCATAATAGGTAGGAAAGGTCTCGTGCCCGGGCTGGAAGTAAAAGACCTTCCCGTTGCTTCTCTCATACAAAACGCCCGAGCGAAAGACCTCCCCGCCCGAGTAATTGCCGATCAAGAGCACCTTGTCGGGGGTCGGGATCGCAAACGGCTCACCGTAGGTCTCCTCGGCCGGAAGACGGAAGAAGCGGTCGATCCCTCTCGTGATGGGATGGCCGGGCTCAATCACCCACAGGATCTCGGAATCCCCGCTTTCCCGCCAGGTGATATTACAGGAGGTGCCCATCAGAAGGCGGAAGGGCTTGGAATGATGGGCAGAGTGCAAAAAGATGACCCCCATGCCCTCCAGCACCGCATCCCGCACCATGGCGGCTACCTCGTCCGGCACCTCGCCGTGGGCGATATGCCCCCACCAGATGAGGACGTCTGTCTCGGCAAGCAGCTCCTTGGTGATGCCGGCGTTCTCCTCGTCGAGGGTAGCTGTTTTTACCGTGATGTCCGCTTCCTTACCAAGAAAGGAGGCGATCGCCCCGTGGATGCCCTCGGGATATACCGCACGCACGACCTCCGAGCGGGTCTCGTGCCGATTTTCATTCCATACCAGTACGCGTATCATGCTTATACCTCCATACGGTTGATAGCTTGATTATGCCACAAGCGCGCCTCGGCTGTCAAGTGATTTCGGATTTTTCGCCGCGCGCCCCTCTTTTTTCGCCAAAAAAAGAAGGGCATGACGACAGGTTTGCCACAAAATGCAATCAAAAGCGCGGTTTTGCCATTGCATTTTGTTCTTTTTGTGGGTAGAATGAAAGGGAAAAGACCAAACACCGAGGAGGAACCGATATGAAGACCTATACCCTTGCGATCGTGGGGCTTGGCAGCCGCGGCGGCCAGCTTTACAGCGTCTTAAAGCACCGTGAATACGTGGACGTTGTCGCCGTGTGCGACACGGTAGCCGCCACCGCCGCCGCCTTTGCCGACAGGGTGGAGGCAGACGGGCGCCACCGCCCCGCCACCTACACCGATTACCGCGCCTGCCTGGATACCGAAAAGCCGGATATCGTGGTGATCGCCACCTCCTGGCTTTACCATCTGGAGATCTCGATCTACGCCATGGAGCACGGCATCATCCCCGCCTGCGAGGTGGGGGGCGCCTACAGTGTGCATTCGCTTTGGGAGCTTGTGCGCACCTACGAGCGCACCCGTACCCCCATTATGTTCCTTGAAAACGCCTGCTATCACCGCATCAAGCTTCTGGCGCTTTCCATGAAGCGTGCCGGCTGCTTTGGCGAGCTTGTGCACTGCGAGGGGGGCTACCGCCACGATCTGCGCAAGCAGATCTGCACCGGGCAGGAGACCGGGCACTACCGCATGACCGAATACATCTGCCGCAACGGCGAGAATTATCCGACCCACGAGATCGGCCCGATCGCCAAGCTTCTTGACATCAACTGCGGCAACCGCTTCCTGTCTCTTTACACGATCGGCTCGAAGTCGGTGGGGCTTCCCCACTATGTTGCCGACCGCGGCATCAGCGGCCTTGAGGGGGTGCGCTTCAACCAATCCGACGTTGTCAGCACCCTGATCAAATGTCAGAACGGCGAGACGGTGTTTATCGCCCTGGATACCTCCCTGCCCCGCTATTACTCGCGCAGCTTTGTGGCCGAGGGCACACGGGGCATGATCAGCGAGGACGTGGGTGCCGTCTACCTCGATAACGGCGAGGATAAGCACGTCACCTGGGACAAGTGCGCCGGCAACCTTGACGAGTACTATGCCCGCTATGAGCATCCGCTGTGGGAAAAGAAGGGGACGGTCGACGCCCACGGCGGCATCGATACTTTGGAGTTTGACGACTTTTTCCGTGCGCTGGATGCCGGCGAGGATATGCCCATCGACGTCTACGACATGGCCACCTGGATGGTCATCACCACCCTGAGTGAGGAGTCTATCGCCACCGGCAACGCCGTCGCCTTCCCGGATTTCACCGACGGCAAGTGGACTGTCAGAAAGAACCGCTTTGCCCTGCCCGAATACTACCGCAAGGGCTGACCCCATCCCAAGGAGAGAACCGATCGGCACCCCGCCGTGACGTTCTCTCTTTTTTATGCGCCACGGCGTATGCCCTATGCGGGATTGCGCCAATAACGGTTGACAGACCGCCCCTCTTTATGCTATCATAGAATCATCTGACACTAAATATGCGCCGCGCCCACGCGCGTGGCCTGCGTGAAAGGAGCTATCATGGAAAAGAGCCCACTTCTGCAATACGTCCTGACCCATGCCGAGGAGCTTGCAAAGCCAAACGGTGGCAGGGTGACCCCCGCCTGCTTTGTGGCCGTGCTTGTCAAACTGGCCGAAAGTGCCAAGGAGGAGGGGGGGCTCCCCGGTGAGCTTTTCCCCGAGACCCTGAGCGAGGAGTGGCAGGGCATATATACCATGCTTTCCGACCGGGGCATTCTGGATGCTACGGTGGCCGAGCGGCTTTTGGCCACCGCCCTTGACCCCGAGATCCCGCTGACCAAGGAGGCCTATCTTTTCCGCCGCGCAGAGTACCGCGCGCAGATCGAGGCCGACACCGAGGATGGCGCTCCCCTTGGGGCGGATCTCTATCTTCGCAAGCTTTTGGAGAACCCCTCTGCCGCCCTGCAAGCCGTCCTGCAGGCAGAGGACACGGGGGAGAAAAAGGCGGGCGAGGGTGTCGATATCCTGAGCGCCATCGCCGCCTTTAAAAAGACCTCGTCCGTGGCGGATACGGCCGCCAAGGCAACCCCCCGGGGAGAGGACACCGCCTCCGGCGCGGCAGAAGAGACGCCGGACGGGGAGGAGGACGGTGTGGCCGAGAGCGAGGACGGTGTGGCCGGGGCTGAGGATCCTGCCGCCGGCTTTTCGATCAGTGAGGTCGTCCGCCGTACGACCGAGATCCAAAAGGCGCTTCTTGACAAGGTCGTCGGGCAGGATCAGGCCGTCAACGCCTTCTGCGCCGGCTATTTCCAGGGTGAGCTTGCCGCCGCCACGCAGAAAAACCGCCGTGGGCCGCTGGCCACCTATCTGTTTGCCGGCCCTCCCGGTGTCGGTAAGACCTTCATGGCCGAAACCGCCGCCGCCGCCCTCGGGCTTCCCTTTTTGCGGGTGGATATGAGCGAATATGCCGACAACGATTCGCTTGTCGAGTTCTGCGGGTCGGACAACGTGTACAAAAACGGCAAGGAGGGCAACGTGACGAGGTTCTTGAAGGAGAACCCCCGCTCGGTCATCCTCTTTGACGAGATCGAAAAGGCACACCTTTGCATCATCCACCTTTTCTTGCAGATCCTGGATTCGGGCAACATCCGCGACAACTTCTCGGATGAGCTGGTGTCGTTTGGCGACACCATCATCATCTTTACCACCAACGTCGGCCGTAAGCTTTACGAGGATCCGACCGCCACGAACCTGGCCATGACCCCGCGCAAAAAGATCCTGGAGGCACTGTCCACCGAGCGGGATCCCGCCGCAGGCACCCTGATGTTCCCGACGGCGATCTGCTCGCGCTTCGCGGCGGGCAACGTCCTGATGTTCAACCATCTCGGCACCGACAACCTTTACTTTATCACCAAGCGTGAGCTTGAGAGGCACGCTGGCGCCTTTACCTTTGGCACCGACATCCGCGTGGATATGGACAAAAAGCTGCCGACCGCCCTGATCTTCTCGGCGGGGGGCAAGACCGATGCCCGTACCGTGCGCGGCCGTGCCACCTCCATCTTCCATGAGGAGATGTTCGAGCTTTTCCGTCTCTTGACCGACAGAGGCCACACCCTGTCCTCACTGAAGAATATCCGCCTGGAGGTCGCACTGGACAAGTGCCCGGGCGACGTCGTTTCGATGTTTGTCAACACCGAAAGCCCCAAGATCCTGCTCTTCGCGGCGGAGGAGGTGGCGGATGCAGTGCGCGCCCGCCTGCCCGGTATCACGGTGCTTTCCGCCGCCGACACCGACAGTGCCAAGGAGATCCTCTTCCACCATGACGTATGCCTTGTGCTTTGCGACGTCCGCGCCGGTATGCGCGGTGGCGCCGCCGCCGTCCTGAACACCGAGGATCTGGAGTCGGTCGGGCAGGAGTTCCTTACCTATCTGCTTTCCCACCACGATCTGCCGGTCTATATCCTGGAGGGAGACGAGGCCATGACGGGGGCGGAGTTCCTCTCCTTTGCCGCCATGGGGGTGCGCGGGCGGCTTTCGCCTGCCAACGCCGACTTTGGCGCCGCCGTGCAGACCTATTGCGACGTAGCCTATCAGCAGGAAAAAATCATGGCACTGGCGCGTGACAGCAAGGTGCTTTCCTACAAGACGGCACAAACCGTGTCCGAGGACGGCACCGCCGCCACCATCTCCTTCTACCGCTTCCGCTTTACCCGCTCGCCCGACAGTGACGATGCCTCCAGTGTCCTGGATTCCGCCTCCCGCCCGAAGGTCTCCTTTGCCGACGTGATCGGTGCGGAGGATGCCAAGCGCGAGCTTTCCTACTTTGTGGATTATCTGAAGGATCCCCGCCGCTATGCCCGCCTTGGCCTGCATGCGCCCAAGGGCGTGCTGCTCTACGGCCCTCCCGGCACGGGTAAGACCCTGCTTGCCAAGGCCACGGCGGGGGAATCCGACGTCACCTTCCTGACGACCGAGGGTAACCGCTTTTTAAAGCAGTACCGCGGTGAGGGGGCAGAGGCTGTGCATACCCTGTTCCGCACGGCGAGAAAATATGCCCCCGCCATCATCTTTGTCGATGAGATCGACGCCATCGGTAAGGATCGCTCGGAGGGGCGCAACGACGAAATGATCGGGGACGTGCTGACCGCCTTCTTAACCGAGATGGACGGCTTCACCAAGGATCCCTCCAAGCCCGTATTCGTCCTGGCCGCCACCAACTACGCGGTGGAAAAGGGACAGGGCAAGACCCTTGACAGTGCGCTTCTTCGCCGCTTTGACCGCCGCATCTACGTCGACCTGCCGAACAAGGAGGAGCGCCTTCGCTACTGCCGGATGCGGGTCTCGCGCTCTCCTGCTATGGCACTGTCGGATGCTGAGCTTGAAAGCATTGCGACCCGCTCGGTCGGGATGAGCCTTGCAGAGCTGGAGTCTATCTTTGAGATGGCCCTGCGCGGCGCTGTCCGCACGGCAGACGGCAAGGTGGGGGACGAGGCCTTTGAGGAGGCCTTTGAGACCTTTGTCAGCGGCGAAAAGCGAGAGAGAAGCGAAAAGAGCATCGAAAGGACGGCACGCCACGAGGCGGGGCATGCCCTGCTTTGCTGGCTGAGCGGTGAGTGCCCCGCGTATCTCACGGTCGTCTCGCGTGGAGATCACGGCGGCTATATGCAGCACGCCGACAGTGAGGACAAGGGGGTCTATACGAAGAAGGATCTGCTTTGGCGTATCCGCACCGCCCTTGCCGGTCGCGCGGCCGAGCTTGTCTATTACGGCAAGGAGGAGGGCCTTAGCACCGGCCCCTCGGGCGATCTGCAAGCGGCTACCCGCCTGGCACGCGCCATGATCTGCGATTATGGCATGGATGAGGTGATGGGGCTTTCGTATACCGAGCCCGCCGCCGCCACCGATGCCTATCACGCCGCCCTGCGCGCGCGCACCAACGAGATCCTGGCGGCCGAGCTGGATGCCGCCGTCGTGGCGGTAGAAAAGAACCGCGCCGCCGTCGACGCCCTGGTGGCGGCACTGGTAGAAAAGAACCAGCTGCGCGGCACCGAGATCGACGCGATCTTCGTCGAGCTTGCCGTACGCTGACAACGTGTCCGCCGGGATAGGGTCATGTCCGATCCTGCCATCCTTACCTCCCCCGACGCCTTCTCTCACGGGCTGTACCTCGACGATGAGAAGGCACGCCAAGGCTTTTTGGAGCCGGGGGCGGCCTCGGACACGTTTTTATCCGAGCTTGGCTATCAAAGAGAGCCCGGCACGCTTGCCTATCGCCGCATCGGCAGGGACGGCGATCGAATGACGCCCTTCCCAACACCGCACAAAAAAGAGGATGCTTCGGCACATGGCCGTTCATCCTCTTTTTTTATTCTGTAATCCGGCGCAAGGCATCCGCCTCAGCCGCAAGCTCCCGGATGCCGTCCCGCGGCATAAATTCCAAAAGCAGGGTACGGGGGGTGGTAAAGGCGGCAAGGTAAGCGCGCCACTCGTCGGTTGCCTCGGCAAGCGGAAGCCTCTCATCCCCCCGCCAGTGGAAGACGTGGATATGGTGGGCGTACGGGGCGACCCTTGCGGCATTTGCTAAATTTTCCGACACCCCCTGCCACTGGAAGGGCTGCCAGTACATCGAAAAGGCGGGCGAGCCGACCTCCTCCATCAGCCACACGGCATCCTCGGGGTTCTCGGTAAAGGTTCTTTTGTGGCACTCCATGCACAGCCGTACCCCGGCGGCCTCGGCCATGGTGGCGGCGGCACGGCAAAGGGCGGTCAGCTCCTCCCGCTCTGCCTTGGTCATGTCGGCGCCGCTTTTCTGCCCGCACCACAGGCGCAGGGTGTCTGTCCCCAGGATCTCTGCCGCGCGGATATAGCTGCAAAGCTCGTCAAGCGGGGTCTGCCCCAGGCGGAAATAGGTGCCGTAGGAGGAGGCCTTCAGCCCGTAGGCGGCCTGCAGGGCGGCAATCTCACAAAGGCGCGCCCCCTCGCTTGGGGGCGCATGCACGTCGCTTCCCCACTCGATGCAGGAAAGCCCTGCCGCGGCGGCCGCTTCCATGATCTCGCGCGGTGTATGCCCCCGAAAGGAGACCGACACCAGCCCAAGCGTATAATCCTTCATCCCTCTGCCTCCTTTGGTGCGCGCCGTGCCGAAAGATACGAGGCCGGCGTCTCGCCCACGATCCTTTGAAAATTGCGGTAAAAGGTGGTATAGTCGGCATAGCCGCAAAGCCCCGCAAGGGCGGAAAGCGAAAGCCTCCCCTCGGAAGCGGCGATCACCTCCAGCGCCTTGGCAATGCGCACCCCGTTCAGAAATTCGTGCATGGTCTTGCCGGTAAAGCGGCGAAAGCGACGGCAAAACTCCTTGCGTGACATGCGCGTCAGCTCTGCCATGGCATCCACTGTCAGGGCCTCGGCATAGTGTCCCTTGATGTAATGGACGGCATACACAACAGAGTTTTTCTCGGCCGCCTCGGGCGCGGCCTCCCCGGCGCGATAGAGCGAGGAGTACACGCAAAGGAGGGTCGCCAGGCAATTTTTAATGGCGCACTCGCTATCCCTTTTCTGTGCCGCATACACCATAAACTCCATCATATGCCCAAGGTGCAGCTGCAGATCCGCCGGGACAGGCTGGATGACCGCACAGCGCCCACTGTTAAAAATGCGGGAAAGCGTACCGCCCGTCCCGGCACGGGTCTTAAGGATATCCTCGATCCAGCCGATGGTAAAGGCGCACTCATAGATCACGCTGTCGGCCGTGCAAAGCGAAACGGTGTGGCGGCGCTCCGGCGGGGCGATGGCAATGTCCCCGTACCCCAGGCGAAGCTCCTGCCCCTCGGCCTTTAGGGTCACGTAGCCCTTCTCGGTATAGTACAGCACGAAATAGTCTCGGTGGCAATAGGTGCGGGGCAGGCCGTCATAGCACGAGCGGAGAATGCGAAAGGGGGCAAGCGCACTGTGCGCCGCCGAGGGGGTAATGTTCAGGCACCGCTCTTCGTCGCAAGGGGTATCCTGCGGCATGTCGGCTAAGTCTCGTTTCATCGGTATCCCCCCTCTCTTTTTCTCCATTATACCCCCGCTATCCCTCCTTGTCAAGCAATGCGCGGTTTTTTGCCATTCCCGCTTTACATGCACCGATGCGCGTGCTATAATGAGAGCTTGCACCTTCGTCCCGCGAGGTTTTCTTTGCTTTTTACCCTCTCCGTCGGCTACGCCGCCACCTCTCCCAAAGGGCGAGCAAAGAGAAAACGCCACGGTGCGGCGTTTTCTCGAAGCGAAGTCCTCGACGCAAGGAGCCGAAGGACGGGGCTATGCCCCGACGCACGGCGACTATGCGGCAGGACAGGGAGGCTACAGTACCGCGGCTTTCGCTATTCTTCCTTTGCTATCGTGAGTAGCAAGGGCTACGGCTACGGAGGCTCTCCTTATGGGAGAGCTGGCACGGCTTGCCGTGACTGAGAGGGTGAAACAAAGGGGAACACCCTGCAACATCCCGTCC
>JAGBZZ010000299.1 GCA_017652965.1 Clostridia bacterium
CAACCTTTACGCGGTAGACCTTGGGGATCTCGTGGCCGGGATGGGTCAGCTTATTGGCAAGATCTCCGTCATCCGTTAAGATCAGGATACCCTCCGAGCACATATCAAGGCGCCCTACGGGATAAACACGGCCGCACTCGGGGGGGATAAGGACAAGCACGCAACGGCGCCCACCGGGATCGCGGGAGGTGGTTACGTAGCCGCGGGGCTTGTTGATCACAATGTAGGTGTGGTCGCGATCACGGTGCAGGACGACAGGCTTGCCGCGATAGAGAACGATATCCCGCCCGGGCAGGATCTTCTGCCCAAGGACGGCAGGATGACCGTTGACGGTCACCTCTCCCGCCTCTATGGCCGCCTCTGCGGCGCGGCGCGACATCACGTTGCAATCGGTGAAATATTTTTGAAGTCTGACAAGATCCTTTTCGTTCATAGTGTTAACGGCGTAAGCCGAACCATCCTTTCTTATCCTTGGGGGCGAAAATGTCTTCGGTAAAAACGAGGGGAGAGGAGGCCGTGCGGCCATCCGCTGTTCTGTAGATCACAGTTCCTGCTACGGCGCCCTTTTTTAAGGGGGCAACAGGGAGAGGGAGGATATCCAGCATCTGTGACGGTGCAGGATCTCCGCGGCGCATCACAAGGCGGATCTCTTCTTGATTGGAAACCGTTGCCACCCTGTCGGTATTTAAAAGGGGAACGGTCAGAGAGAGTGTATGCGGCGCGGCGATCAGGCGGCTTTCGTAGGTCGCAAAGCCCATGTCCAAAAGCTTGGTGTGATCTGCCCAGTCCGAGGGGGCATCCAGGGTGACGGCCACAAGCAAAAGATCATCCCGTTTAGCCGCCGAAACCAGGCAACGGCCGCATTTTTTTGTATAGCCCGTCTTTACCCCTACCGCACCGTCATATAGCATAAGCATCTTGTTGTGGTTGATCAGTGTGCGGGCAGAGCTACCGTCCAGGTCTGTGAAGATATAGCGGCGGGTCGATACGATTTGGTAAAGATCGGGATCCTCTAAAAGCTCACAGGCCATTACGGCCAAGTCTGCCGCTGTGGTGTAGTGCGTTTGGCTATCAAGTCCATGAGGATTGTCAAAATGAGTGTCCGAAAGCCCCAGTGCGGCGGCACGGTCATTCATCATGGCGGAAAAGCCGTCAACGTCCCCTCCTATCGCGTAGGCGATGGTTACGGCGGCATCGTTTGCACTTTGCAAAAGCAGGGCATAGAGGAGTGCCTCCAGGGTATAGCGCTCTCCCTCCTGCAGATATACGGAAGAGCCCTCGATGCCCACAGCCTCACACGGAACAGTGATCACGGTATCCAGCGGCAATTGCTCGATAGCTACAAGCGCTGTCATGATTTTGGTCGTGCTGGCCATGGGGTGGCGCTTTTTCTGGTTCTTGCCATATAGCGGGGCGCGGTTTTGCGCATCGTACAGGGCGGCACACTCAGCCGATACAAACGGCACCTCGGTAGCGGCTGCAAGGAACGTGAGCGGGGAAGGGAAAAGGAATAATGCAAGGAGAAGAAGCAGGAGAAGCGTCTTTTTCACGGTAGCACCTCGAAAAAAGTATTTTGGTGCTACTTTGTGATAAAATCAGCCGGTCTATCCAAGGAAGCGGATAGAAAGGCTTGCTTATTCTTCCTCTGCACTATCCTCTACCTTGATATCTTCCTGATTTTTGCTTTTTTTCTTGGTAAAAACATCGCGCAAGCGGGAAAGAATGTCGGGAGACCGCTCGATCAAGGAGGCGATCTTGTCGACAGAGCCGCCCTCGTCATATCCCGTGATCGGCAGAACCTCAACCGTGCCGTTTTCCGAAAGGACAAGGAAGGCAATGGGGGTGATGTTGACACCGGTGCCGCCTCCGCCGCCAAAATTATTCGGGCGTGCGGTGGTCTCCTTTGGCTTTTTTGCACCGTAGTCGATTCCGCCGGAGGCAAAGCCCATGGTTACACGGCTGACGGGAATAATGGTAGTGCCTCCTACCGTGATAGGCTCGCCGATGACGGTTTCGGAATTGGCAAACTCCTTTACCTTTTCCAGCGATGCGCGTATGATATCGCTAAATTTACTATCAGCCATGACAGTTCTCCTCTTCTTGTGTTTTTCTCTTGGCGCGTTCTGCGGCACGGTGGCGGCCAAGGCGCGCTTTGATCCTGAGTGCCTCGGTAAGTGCGGAGATAAGGAGAGGGATCAGGAAAATGAGTGGGCAGGAAATTTCGGTGCGAATGGAAAAACGGTGTGTCCGCTCAAGAAAATTGACTCTAAGGTCAATAGCCGTGGGCTTTGGGGGCTTTAAAAAGCCGGTGTTTTCCAAAAAAGCCAGTAAATACGACACAGCCTGCGAAAGCAGGCCGTATTCAATGGCGGCCTTGGCCGAATCCTCCTCGCCGCCGACAGAAAGATATAACTCTTTTACTTTGATGCGCACGTGGCGCGAGGCCTTTTCCAGGATCTTTTCGATCGTTTCCTTGAAAAGCGAGAGAAGAAAGCGAATGTCACCAAGGCGAAGCGGGTGCTTTTCCTTTTTTGCGCCTTGGCTCCCTTTTTGCTTTCCGTGGGAGGCGGTCGCGGTGGATTTTTTTCTTTTTTGCTTCTTTTTTCTCTTTGGGCGGCGCCTCTTTTTTTGCGGATACAGGGTGAAGGAAAGGAACAGATAGCGCAGACGAAGCAGGATCGCATCCCGATAGGAAAGGGTGATGCGTATTTTTGCGAAAAGAAGGATCAAAAGAAGGAGGAGGACGGACGCGATAATGGCAAGTGCGCGCAAGATGGCATCCTCCTTTTCTTCTTGGAATTTCAGGTGTTAATCGTCTTTGGTGCCGTCATCGGTTGGGGGAAGGGCAGAGGGGGAAGCCTCGCCATCCGGCAACACCGCATCGATCGTGATCTGGTTTTCGTCGGTCTCAATCATCAGCTGGCGCCCCATCTGGATCAGCATTTCGGTGGCGGCATCGGTATGGATGTCGGGCAGGTCAGCAAGCGAGGTCAGCCCAAAGCAACGCAGAAAATCCGGCGTAGTGCCAAAAAGCATCGGCCGCCCGGGCGCGTCAAGCCGTCCCTTAGCCTCAATAAGTCCGCGGTCAAGCAGGTTGTTGACGGCATAAGAGCTTTCTACCTTTCGAACCTGGTCGATATAAGAACGGGTGACAGGCTGATTGTAGGCGATGATCGCCAACGTTTCAATGGAGGAGTTGGAAAGGTTGCCGTTTTTGCGGATGCCGAGCGCTGCACGGATGTACGGGAGATAGGAGGGCTTGGTGCAAAGCTGGCAGGCCTCGTCATAGGTAAGCATGATCACGCCGCGCGCAAGCCGCGTGCGGTTGTAGCGGTGCGCATATTCCAAGACACGCGCCTTCATTTCGAGAACAGGTATTTCAAAAAGTGCACCAAGCTGTGCATAGGTGATGGCATGCCCCGCCGCAAACAGGATCGCCTCTATCGCTTCGTCCAGATCAAAGTTTTCATCCGGTGAGGGCTTGCTTTCCTCTGCTTCCTCGCCTTCTGTGAGAGCCTCGGCCGTTTCGGTCTGCTCGGTCAGAAGCTCATTCTCCTTCGTCGTCTGTTTCGTCATGGTCAAACTCGCTTTCTACGTTTTCATCGGGGACATAGTCGGGATTGATGCGGAATCGAAGTAAAAGCCCGTCATCCTGCCCGTTGGGAGGTGCCGTTTCGTCCTCCGGGGTTTCCATAAGGATAATGCGGTGGATCTTGATAAGCTCCAGAATGCCAAGGAAGGTGGCGATCAGCTCGGTTCTGTCCTCGCAGTCGGAAAGCAAGGCAAACATGGTCGCCTCCTGCTTTACCTCTAGGCGCGCCACCACAAACTCGATGCGCTTTTCTACCGATACGGTCTTTCGGTTGACAAGCGGGGTGATCAGCTTTTCGGAGGTGCGTGCCTCGGATTCGCGCATGCGGTTGAGAAGCGACTGCATGGCGCGGGCAAGCAGGGCGGGGTCAAGCCCGAGCGGGAAGCCCTTTTCGGGCGGGATCTCGTCGGTTTCCTTGGCGAAACGCCCCGAGAAATCCTCGTAAAGACGGCGCATATCCTCAGCCGCGGCCTTGGCCTGCTGATAGATCTGAAGGGCATTTTCCAGCTCCTGCTTCTTATGCTGCACCTCTTCCTCTGTACGCGGCAGAAGGATAATGCTTTTGATCAGCAAAAGCTCGCTTGCCATCACGACGAATTCGCTCGTCAGGTTCAGATCCATGCGCTCTGCCTCCGCCATATAGGCAAGATACTGGTCGCAGATCTCGGCGATCGGAATATCGGTGATCTTGTATTTATTTTTCCGGATGATCTCCAAAAGAAGATCCATCGGCCCTTCAAATTGATCGAGCCGGAAAATGATTTCGTCCATAGATACCTCAGGATCCGAAAATAAGATTGAAAAGCCCCAGCATGTTGTTCGAGAGGAAGGCGGCCACAGCGGTCAGACCGCTTGATACCACGCCGAGAAGGAGCAAAAGGATCAGTGCCAAGGAAAAATAACGCTCATAGCGGATGAAAAAGATAGCGGCGCGCGGGGGCAAAAACAGCATCAAAACGCGAGAGCCGTCAAGCGGCGGGATAGGAATGCAGTTGAAAAGCCCAAGCGTGAGGTTCACATAGTGGAAGATATAAACAAACTGCAGGGTGTAGATCAAGAAGCGTGCCGCCAGGGTTGGCAGCGAAACGTTCATGACGAGATACCAATATCCTTTTTCGCAAGCGGTGTACAGAAAAGCACCGAGAAGGGAAAGAAGAAAGTTGGAAAGTGGGCCGCACATGGCCACGATCGCCATATCGCGCCGTGGCTTTTTGAAAAAACGGGTGTTGATCGGCACCGGCTTTGCCCATCCGAAATTCAAAAAGATCATAGAAAGCGTGCCGAGGAGGTCAAGATGCTTGAGAGGATTTAAGGAAAGCCGCCCCAGGGCGCGCGGTGTGGGATCGCCAAGTCGCCATGCGGCATAGCCGTGCGAATACTCGTGAAAGGTGAGGGCAACCAGCACCGCGGGGATCGTTAAAAGGGTAAAGATAATGTTTTGTACGTCCATATCAGCATAGCTCAGCCGCGGCAAGGATCTTGGCGCGTAAGGCCTCTTTTCCCAAGCCGTTCAAGGAAGAAAAGGGAAGCACAGGAATGCCCGGGAATTGCTCTCTGAGGGCGGTCTCCGCCTCGGCAACTGCCGTTTTCGAAAGCTTGTCCGCCTTAGAGGCGACGATCAGAAAAGGGATCTGATAGCCGGCAAGAAAATCGATCATCATCAGGTCGTCTGCGGTGGGGCCTATGCGGATATCCACCAGCTGAACCGTCAGGCGAAGGCGATCTCTATCGGGGTTTTTAACAAAATATCCGTCCGTCAAGGTGCTGAAGCGCCGTCTTTCGGCATCCGAGCGCTTGGCAAAGCCGTATCCGGGCAGATCCACGAAGTACAGCTTCTTATCGACATCGTAAAAATTGATGGTAATGGTTTTTCCGGGAGAGCCACTGACGCGCGCCAGGGCCTTCCGACCGAGCAGGGTGTTGATAAGCGAGCTTTTGCCGACGTTGGAGCGACCGGAAAAGGCGATCTGCGGGCGGGCATCCCCCGGAAACTGGGAAGGAAAGCCCGCAGAGATCTTCAGCTCGGTGGATGCGAAATTTACAGCCATGGTGCTTACTGTACCGCCCCGCTTACGGTGATGCCGGATCTTACGGTCGGCATGGGGACGGTTGTTTCCTCCGAATATACTTCTTCTGTTTTTGCCACAGGGGCATCGGGTTTCTTGCGAAGTGCTACGCGCAGGACGTCATCGACCGTATCGCAAAGCACAAACGAGAGATTGGCGGCGACCTCACGGTCGATCTCATCAAGATCCCGCTCGTTGTCCCTGGGGATAAGAACGGTCTTGATCCCGGCGCGATAGGCGGCCATCGTCTTTTCGGTCAGACCCCCGATGGGAAGGACGCGCCCGTGAAGCGTGACCTCGCCCGTCATGGCTACGTCATGGCACACGGGGATGCCCGAAAGTGCGCTGATAAGCGCGGTAACCATGGTAACACCTGCCGAGGGGCCGTCCTTGGGAATAGCCCCTTCGGGGAAGTGAATGTGGATATCCTTTTTTGCATGGAAATCTGCCGGGATAGAAAATTCTGCGGCCTTGGAGCGCACACAGCTGATGGCGATGCGTGCCGATTCCTTCATAACGTCACCAAGTGAGCCTGTCAGCTCCAGCTTTCCCGTTCCATCCATGGGAAGCGCCTCTACACGGAGAAGGTCGCCGCCGGCCGAGGTATAGGCAAGCCCGTTGACAATGCCGATCTCATCAGCCTTCGGCTCATCCTCCGGGCGATGCTTGCGTTTGCCAAGATAGTCCTTAAGCGTGGCAACACTCAGGGTGATGCGCTTGGATTTGCCTTCGGCAATCGCCCTGGCGCATTTGCGGAAGAGGGATGCCAGCTCACGCTCAAGATTTCGCACCCCCGCCTCACGCGTGTAGCCATCGATGATCTCTAAGATCACGTCGTCGGGAAGCGAGACGGTACGGCGGGAAAGGCCGTGCCGCTTCAACTGCTTGGGCAAAAGATGCGCCGTGGCGATCTTCAGCTTTTCGGTGCGGGTATAGGGCTTGACCTCGATGATCTCCATACGGTCGCAAAGGGCATCCGGGATCCCCTCGTAATAATTGGCCGTTGCGATGAAGAGACAATCCGAAAGATCCAGGGGGACCTCCAGGAAATGATCGCGGAAGTAGCGGTTCTGCTCGGGATCCAGAACCTCCAGAAGGGCAGAGGCAGGGTCGCCGTGAAGGTCGTGCGAGAGCTTGTCGATCTCATCCAAAACGATGACGGGATTGCGGGATTTGGCAGAGGTGATCGCCGTGGCGATGCGCCCTGGCATAGCACCCACATAGGTCTTTCTGTGACCGCGGATCTCGGCCTCATCACGGATACCGCCAAGCGAAATACGGGCGTACTTGCGGCCCAGTGCCTTGGCCACCGAGGCGGCGATAGAGGTTTTGCCTACGCCGGGCGGGCCGACAAGGCAAAGGATCTGGTTGCGGATATCGGGTGCCAGCTTTCGCACGGCAATGTATTCCAAAATGCGGTTTTTGATCTTTTCCAGGCCGTAGTGATCGGCATCCAGGGCTTTGGCGGCGGCCGCCACGTCCAATTTGTCCTTGGTGGATTTTTCCCACGGATACTCAAGGCAAGCATCAAGATAATTGCGAAGCACCACGCTTTCTGCGGCGCCAAAGGGGGTTTTGGAAAGCTTGGCAAGCTCCTTTTTCAGCTTTTCACGCACCTCGTCCGGCATGGCGGTACGGGCGATCCTTTCCTGATATTCCTCGATCTCGTCGGAATCCTCGCCAAGCTCCTGCTGGATGGCGTGCAGCTGCTCACGCAGGAAAAACTCCTTGTGATGCTCATCGATGCGAGCCTTGACGGTGTTGTGGATATCTGCTTCGCAGAAGAGGATATCCTTCTCTTCGGCCAGAAGGACAAGCAGCTTTTCTAAGCGCACAAGGGGATTGATGGACTCTAGGATCGTTTGCTTGTTGCGGAAATTCAAAAGAACGGCCGATGCCACAAAATCGCACAGCATGGCAGGGTTCTTTATGGCGGTAGCGGCCGAGCGCACCTCGTCCGTAAGGGTGGGGTGCACAGGCTGGATCTCGTTGAGCGCCGTCGTGACCTCCTGCATCATTGCCTCTGCGCGCAGGGTAGTGACGTTGCCGACTGCGATCTTTTTGCAGATCGCCGTGGCATGATAGTAGCCGTCGTTCATAACAAGCTCGGTAACTTTAGCGCGGCAGACACCCTCGAAAACAGCGCTGAGATTTCCGTCCGGCGTTTTGGAAACATGCTTGATGACACAAACGGTTCCGGTGTGGAAGAGATCCTTTTCGCCGGGCTCCTCCACGCCGCCGTCACGCTGAGCAACAAGAAGGACGTAGGAGTCCTTCGAGGCGGCCTCGCCGAATGCCTTCAACGAAAGGGGGCGCGATATGGTGAGATTCATTTGGACAGAGGGGAAGGCTACCGTGCCGCGCAAGGGGATGACAGGCAGGGTAAGCACCTCTGCTTTTTCGATCGTATGATTCATAAAACAGGACCTTTTTACGCATTGAATTACGTGCCCTATGCAAATTGGGCAGACGTTTGCAGTGTAATGTCCATTATACCATATAAATTCACAAAAATCCACCCCTTTTCAAAATTATTATAATAAATTGTCAGAGTCGCCATGCCGGCGGCTTTTACAGCTTCAAAAGATGGCAATTCGGTATAAATGGCCGGGGTGAATGGAGATCACGCAGACGTTTTTTTGAAATGCTGCGAGGGAAGTGAAAATAAAAAACAAAAAAATCCAAAATAAGTCTTGACAAACGAAGGGTGGCGTGTTATAATCTGTAGTGCGATGGGATTTCCCGTTGCTATCGAAGCAGAATTTCCGTTCTCACCTTGCCACCCGAGTGCGTAAGGTTAATACAGCATGCAAAAGGGCATTCGTCCTTGGCATTTTGTGCATACGGAGATTCGTATGCCTTTTTTTATAATTTGATGGAGGTAACTCACCATTAGCACCAAGGAAATGCTGATCAACGAGAGCATCCGCTACAAGGAGGTTCGTCTTGTTGGTCCCGAGGGGGAACAGGTCGGTTTGATGTCTTCGTCCTCGGCTCTCGAATATGCTTATAACCGTGGGCTGGATCTCGTATTGATCGCTCCCAATGCCGAGCCCCCGGTTTGCCGTGCCATGGATTACGGCAAGTATCGCTTTGATCGCGATAAAAAGGAAAAAGAAGCACGCAGAAATCAGCAGATCGTGAAGGTTAAGGAGGTTCAGCTTTCCTGCCGCATCGATACGCACGATTTTGAAACACGTGTCAACCAGGCGCGCAAGTTCCTGCAGGGCGGTGACAAGGTGAAGGCCGTCATCCGCTTCAGAGGACGCGAAATGGCTCACATCGATATGGGCCGCAGCGTGATCGACCGCTTTATGGAGGCCTGCGCCGACGTCGGCACCTCCGATAAGCCGCCGGTTCAGGAGGGGCGCTTTCTTGCCGTCGTTCTTTCCCCTGTGAAGACGGCAAAATAATTCGTTATAGATTCATTTTTGAATTTGTATATTTTCGGTGACGCCGATAGTAAAGTAAAAGGAGATTTATCATGGCAAAGATTAAGACTCACAAGGCCTCCGCGAAAAGATTCCGTGTGACGGCCGGCGGTAAGGTAAAAGTTCAGCACTCTCAGCATCGTCACAATCTTGGCATCAAGACCGCGAAGCGCAAGAGAAGCCTTCGTAAGAGCTTTGTTCTCGGCAAGGCAATGACTGCCAACATCAAGAGCATGATCCAGAAGTGATCAGCATCGGAATTTAAGAATTTTGGAGGAATAACAACATGGCAAGAGTAAAAGGCGCAATGATGACGCGCAAGAGAAGAAAGAGCGTACTCAAAGCCGCTAAGGGATATTGGGGCGCCAAGAGCAAGCACTTTAAGATGGCGAAGCAGGCCGTTCTCAAGAGCGGTAACTATGCTTTCGCCGGTCGCAAGATGAAGAAGAGAGATTTCCGCTCTCTTTGGATTGCCCGTATTTCCGCCGAGGCAAGAGCCTGCGGTATCAACTATTCGCAGCTGATGCACGGCCTGAAGCTGGCCTCCATCGATCTCAACCGCAAGATGCTGGCTGAAATCGCTGTTTCGGATAAGGCTGCATTCGCCGCCCTTGTAGAGAAGGCCAAGGCCGCTCTGTAAGACACATAACACCCCTCCCTGTGCGTTCGCGCGGGGTGGGGGTTTTATTTTTCCTGACGAGGTGCCTATGAAGGTTACTAAAGAAACTGTTACAAGCCGCAAAAATCCTCTTGTGATGCTTGCAGCTTCACTTTCGGAAAAAAAGTATAGGGATGCCAATGGCCTTTTTGTGGCAAACGGATATAAGTTATGCCGTGAGGCCGTTGCCACGGGGGCGCCGGTGCAGCACGTTCTTTTGCATGAGGAATACGCGGCCACGCATTTAAAGGAGATCGTTTCTCTTTTCTCGGCTCCTCGGTACGAGGATACCGTGCTTACGGTGCTTTCTGCCGGATGTTTCGAAAAGATTAGCACAGAAAAAGCACCGGAGGGGATAATTCTTCTCATAAAATATCTTGACATTTCAAAAAAATATAATAAAATAATAGATGTAGGTTTTTCTGACGGGATCGGGACGGCTGTGATGCTTTTCTCGGTCCGTGATCCCGGAAATCTCGGGGCGGTGCTTCGCAGTGCCGGTGCCTTTGGGGCTACCACGGTTCTTCTCAGTGAGGACTGTGCGGATCTTTATAGCCCGCGTGCCGTCCGCGCCGCTATGGGCGCCGTTTTTCGTGTTCCTACCGTTCGCATTACCAACGTGCGTGAGGCGATCGGCGCACTTCGCGCCGGGGGGCGCCGTGTCTTGGCGGCCGAGCTTCGCGAGAATGCGGTTCCGCTTTCTTCGCTCACGCTTTCGCGCAAGGATGTATTTGTGATCGGAAACGAGGGGCACGGGATCCCAACGGAGATTTCCGCCCTTTGCGACGGCAGTGTGTATTTGCCGATCGCCGAGGGGACAGAGTCCTTGAATGCCGCCGCCGCGGCCACTGTGTTTCTTTGGGAGCAATCCAAGTGTAAGTGAGGATAATATGAAGGGTGTGCTTTTTTGGATCTGGTTGAATCGATGCTGTACCCCGGGCTCGGGGACCTTCGATCTCCTTTTGCGCGCCTTTTCTTCTCCCTACGAGATCTATGATGCGGACGAGGAAAGCCTGCGGGCCGCTTTGGCAAGATACGACAAGGATCTTGCAAAGCTGCTTGACAAGGATACCGAGCCCGCAGAACGGATCCTGAACTTTTGCAATATGTCAGGGGTCACACTGATCCCGTATGACGATCCGCGCTATCCGATCGCCCTGCGATCCATCGCATCGCCGCCCGTCCTTTTGTATTGCCGCGGCACACTGCCGCAGATGAACGGTTGCCTTTCGGTGGCCGTGGTCGGAACGCGGAATATGAGCGAGTATGGCAAGCGCATGGCCTTTGAGATTTCGCGTGATCTTGCCAGGGCGGGTGCCGTGGTGGTCAGCGGTATGGCACTGGGAATCGACGGTGTTGCCAACGCCGCCGCAATCAACGGTGGGGGCGAGACGGTTGCCGTCCTTGGCA
>JAGBZZ010000300.1 GCA_017652965.1 Clostridia bacterium
AACACCGTCATTTCCGCACACCCGGTCGTATGGCGGCGAATAGCGTCTAAAATTCCGGCATCCACCAGCGCAGGAAACTCCGCAGCGGCTAAAGCGGCCCCGGTTTTGGCATGTAAGATCCTCGGGCTTTGGCGCTCGGATGCCGAAACGGCGATCCGGTTCTTCTCGCAAAAAGCAAGATGCGCATCCCCTGTCCATTCCTTGGTGAGGTCGTGCAAAAGCGCCGCAACACGAAGCCTGGGAAGATCCCCGGGCAGATATCGCTCACCAAGATCGGCAATCGTCTCCTCAACGCCAAGCGTATGAGAAAAGCGATGACCGCCGATCCGCCCGGAAAGTGCGCACCGCAATTCCGATATTTTTTCCTCTGTCAGGCTTGATACAGATGACATTCTTTTATATATGCCTCCACTTCCGGGCTAAGATACTCCTCGGTCGGAAGGCCGGCCGCGATCCGCGCGCGCAACTCTGAGGAGGATATCTCTGTTGCATCGGCTTCTATAAAGCGCACCCGCGCTCCGAAGCGTTCTCTGAGCAAATTCGCCTGCATAGTCACCCGTGCGGTTTTCTCGGGGTCACTTTCGCGCCGGATGACCGCGATCTCGGTCAATCGGAATATCTCCTCCGAAAGATACCAGCTATTCAGGGTCAAAAACATATCCGTACCCACAAGCATGCAAAGGGATCGCCCGGGGGCGGTAAGCGCACGAAGCGTGTGCACCGTATAGCTTTTTCCCTCTCTTTGCAGCTCAAGCTCCGAAACCTCGGCCCCCGGGATATGCGAAAACGCCAGCCGGCACATAGCCAGGCGGGCAGCATTGTCCGCCCCGATAACCGGCGCCTTGTGCGGCGGTGTGGCAGCGGGAATCACCAGAAGACGGCTGGGCTGCAGTGCTTTACAGAAGGCCTCTGCGGCACGGACGTGCCCGATATGAGGCGGAGAAAAGGTTCCGCCGTATATCGCAAGGGTTTCTTTGATCATGGCAGCTCGATTCGTTTTTTCTCTTGGGATTCCTTATAGAGAACGAATTTGGTTCCGATCACCGCTACCACGTCCGCACCGATACGCGCCGCGATCTCCTCGGCTGCCTCACGCGCGGTGTACGGGCAGTTTTCAAGGGCATGCACCTTGATCAGCTCACGCGCCTCAAGGGCGTTGGAAAGCTGCAGGCAAAGCTCATCACCAATGCCCGCCTTCCCTACCTGAAAGATCGGATTCAGGCTATGAGCAAGCGCGCGCAGATAGGCGCGCTGTTTACTTGTTAACATTATCTACCTCCACAATCTTATCGGCATAACGGTCAAGAAAAAGCCGCAAAGCGTTTCCGCGGTGGCTGACGGCATCCTTTTCCTCGGCCGTAACCTCGGCAAAGGTTTTGTCAAGCACCGGGACGTAGAAAAGCGGATCGTATCCAAATCCGCCCTGACCGCGCCGCTCAAAAAGGATCTCGCCCTCGCAGGTACCGCGAGCAAGGAACTCGCGCCCGTCCGGCGTTACGCATGCGATCACAGAAACATAGCGTCCCGTCCGCTTTTCCCTCGGAACGTCCCGCATCTCGGAAAGCAAGAGATCGTTATTGTTTTCATCATTACAGGGCTCGCCCGCATAGCGGGCGGAATATACACCGGGACGGCCGTCCAGGGCATCGACCTCCAGCCCGGAATCGTCTGCAAAGGCATAATACCCGGGGATAGCGCCAAAGCGTGCCTTGATGAGGGCATTTTCCTCAAAGGTCTCACCGGTTTCCTCGGCATCACCGGAAATTCCCACGTCATCCAGCAAATACAGCTCGATCGTAGGGATACGCTCGCTAAGGATCCTTTGCAGCTCCAAAAGCTTCTTTTTATTACGGGAAGAAAGGACAGCCTTCATTCTGCATCCTCCGCAAAGATCGCACGGGTAAACTCAGATCCGCAAAAGGGCTTCATATCCTCAATGCTTTCCCCTACCCCGATGAATTTCACCGGCAGACCAAGCTCACGGCGGATCGAGAAGATAATACCGCCCTTAGCCGTTCCGTCAAGCTTTGTCAGCACAAGCCCCGTGATATTGGCAGCCCCCAAGAACTCCTTTGCCTGGTTCACGGCATTCTGCCCTGTCGTAGCATCCAGCACAAGCAGGGTCTCACGCGCGGCATCCGGAAGCTGACGGTCTATCACACGGTTGATCTTGGCAAGCTCATCCATCAGATTTTTCTTGTTGTGCAAGCGTCCGGCCGTATCCACGATCAGCACGTCGGCACGTCGGCTGACGGCGGCACCGATGGCATCGTATACCACAGCGGCGGGATCTGCACCGGCATCCTGGCGGATCATATCCACACCGGCACGGTCACACCAGACCTTCAGCTGCTCGGCCGCCGCGGCGCGGAAGGTATCGGCCGCCGCCACGACCACGCGCTTACCCTTGCTTTTTAGGTCGTGCGCCATCTTACCGATGGACGTAGTCTTTCCGACGCCGTTGACGCCGATGACCAGAATCACCGAGGGGGCAGTCTCCAGATGCAAAACATCGTCCTCGCCGATGATCTCGGCAAGGATCTCATATAACTCCCCCTTGACGGCGGCGGGATCCTCGATCCTTTTATCCTTGATCCGCTCCCGCAGGGATTCCAAAATGTATTCGGTGGTATCTACGCCGACATCCGCCATGATCATGGCCTCCTCCAGCTCCTCAAAAAGATCTTCATCGATCTTAACAAAGGAACGGAGGATCTGCTCTACCGTGCCCAAAAGTGCATTTTTGGTACGGCGCAGGCCGGATTTCAGCTTCTCAAAGAACCCCATCTTCCTGCAACTCCTTCTTCATTTGTTCCATCTCGGTAGGACTCATCGGCAGAACGCGCGACACGCCGCGCTCCTGCATGGTAACGCCATAGAGGCGCTCCGCGATCTCCATCGTACCGGGGCGATGAGAAATCAGGATAAACTGGGTCTCATCACACATTTTTTTGATGTATTCGCCAAAGCGGAATACGTTAACGGCGTCAAGTGCCGCCTCGATCTCGTCAAAGATACAGAAGGGCGTGGGATTGACCTTCAGAATAGCAAAGAAGAGCGCGATGGCGACAAAGGCCTGCTCACCACCCGAAAGCAAGGAAAGGTTCTTGATGATCTTTCCGGGAGGGGCGGCTTTGATATCGATACCGCAGTTCAAAACGTCGTCGGGGTCATTGAGGATCAGCTCAGCCTGCCCGCCACCGAACAGCTCGGAGAATACCACACCGAAGTTATCGTTGATCTCGGTAAAGGCGGTCACGAACTGAGATTTCATCTCCTCCTCGAGCCCTTCGATGATCTCGGTAAGCTTATCGTACGATTCCCGAAGATCCAGCACCTGCGAGGACATCTCGTCATAGCGCTCCTTGACCTCCTTGTATTCGTCGATGGCACCGAGGTTGATCGAGCCGAGCGATTTCATCTGGTCACGGCAGGAAGCCTGGATCGCGGCGATCTCCGCACGGTTTTCGGCCGTAACGGGAGGATAATTCAAGGAGATCGCATCCTCAAAGGTGATCTCATAATCATCCCAAAGGCTGGCGCCGAGGCGCTCCTGCGTTTCCTCCAAGCGGCGAACGCGGTTTTCTGCCGTAAAGCTGTTGTTTGCCAGGCGATCCTTCTGCTCTTGCTTGGTTCGTATCTGCTCTCGCACCTCGCCAAGGCGCGTATTAAAGGCGGAAACACCGCTTTCGGTCTCGCCACGGCGCTCATTCAGCCTGGAGAGCTCGGTATTGGCTTCATCCGCCGCACGGCGATTTTCGATCTGCTTGGCCTGCATCGCGGCGACAGAATCCTCATGGGCGGCGATAGACGCAAGCTGATTATCCTTTTCGGCGCGCAGATCCGCAAGGCGAGTGTCGACCCCCTCGCGAAGGGTCTCCTGCATCTCGATATCCTTGGTGATCTCGGCCTCCTTCATGGAAATGCCGGTCGCCTCTGCGGTGGCGGCGTCGCGCTCCTCCATCAAGCGGTTTCGCTCAGCATCCTGGGCAGCGCGGCGCTCACGCATCGTGGTAATATTCTTGTTGGCTGCATCCAGTGACCGACCAAGAGAAGCAAGATCACTCTCGATCTGATGCCCTTTGCTGACGATCACATCGTATTCGGCACGCAGGGAGTCGATCTTTTCATTGTTGGCCATAAGGCGGGCCTTGGATCCCTCCAGAGTCTTCAGCTGTGCATTGGCCATGGTGCGCAGGATATCCTCTTCCTGAGCGGCATCCTTTTTCTCCTGATCCTTTTCGGCCATGGCCTCTTCCTTTTCGGCCATTTTTCTGGTAAGCGCCAAGATGTCGCCTGCCAGCGCTTTTGCCTCCTCAAGCTTGCTTTCGATCTCGGTGCTTCTCGAAAGAATACCGCTACCCTTGCCCTCACGAAGCGCACCGCCCGTATACGAGCCGCCCGCATTGATGACCTGGCCATCCAGCGTAACGATCTTAACGTGATACTTAAGCTCGCGTGCGCAAACAGAGGCGTTATCCAGGGTATCAAAGATCACCGTGCGGGACAGAAGCCACTCGACAATGTCGTCATAGACCCCTTCACGCTCTACCAGACGGTCGGCACGGTTCACATACCCCTTAAACTTGGCGGCGGCACGG
>JAGBZZ010000301.1 GCA_017652965.1 Clostridia bacterium
GCTACGGTGCCGTTTGCGTAGATAACCTTCATGCGTGATCTCCTTATATCTCAAAAAAATGTACAACAAAAGCACCCTCCGACACCGCTATGCGGTATCGTCAAGGGTGCTGAGGTAGCACGGTTCCACCTTGATTTTTACTCATTGACCCATCACGCAGGGAAGGGCGGCAACGCTTACTGCTTGTTCGGCGCGCGGCTCGGGAGTGGTCTTCACCGTATGCACCATAAGGAACTCACAGCACTCGTCCTCTCTCTGAATGGTGGGAAATACGGTTACTCTCTCCGTCATTGCTTTTCATCCACCATTATAGCATTGCGTGTGCCGTTTGTCAAGGGGTATTTTGGTTTTCATGCAGGATCGTCAGGGTGCCGTCTGCCCTTGAGGCAAGGCGCTCCGGCGTGTGCGTGACAACCAGCACAAGGCGGTGAACCGCCTCCTCTGCGATCTTTTCGTATAAGCGCCCGCGAAGCCCCTCGTCAAGCCCCTTTTCGGGCTCGTCCAAGAGCAGGATCGGGCGCTCTGCGGCAAAGGCACGCGCAAGCGAAACGCGCTGGCGCATCCCACCCGACATAGCAGCGGGGCGGCACTTGAAGTCCTCCTCCGGAAAGCCGACAGAGAGAAGTGCCGCGGCGGCGCGCTTTTCGGCCTCCCCACGGGAAACACCGCCGGCACAAAGGACCTCGCTGACATTTTGCAAGGCCGAAAGGGCGGGGAAAAGACGGTGCTCCTGAAAGGCAATGGATACATGCGAGGGGCCGCCCCCCACAATGCTACCCTCGTATGCGGTATCCAACCCTGCGATCATGCGCAAAAGCGTGGTTTTACCCGAGCCGCTGCTGCCGAGGATCAGAAAAAGACCGCGCTCGGGAAAGCGGTGGGAAAGCCCGGAAAAGAGAAGCTTCTCGCCAAAGCGTTTTGTGAGGCAATGCAATAATAAACTGCTCATGTTGCCCTCTTTTCTATGAAACGCAATGTTTTCTTTACAAAAATCTCGAGCCCAAGGCTCAAAAGCACGACGGCAAGCGTCCATGCCCAAAGGTCGACGGTCTCCATGTAGGACTTCGCCTCGTAGATTGCACGCCCGATAGAGCTTTTTGTCATGGCCAGGATCTCTGCCGCGATCCCCGCCTTCCAGGCGAACCCCGCCGAGGTGACCACCGCGCCGAAAAAGTGGGGCAGGGCGGCAGGCAGACGGTGGATAAGAAGGGCGCGCCACGGGGAGATGTGAAAGACGGTTACCACCTCGCCAAGGGAAGGATCGGCCGATTGAAGCCCCTCCAGAAGCCTGTCGGCCGCAATCGGGATCACCATCAGCGCTGCGATCACAAGCGGCAGGCTTTTGCCACCCGTGAAGCTCCAGATCAGGATCACGAAGGAGGCAACGGGGGTAGAGCGCACCACGGTTAAAAAAGGGGCGATCAGCGAGCGGAGCGCGGGTAGACAAAAGGAGGCGAGCCCAAGGATCGCACCCGAAAGAACGCCGATCAAAAGCCCAAGCAAAATGCGGCCGAGCGAGAGGAGGACGGTCTTGTAGAAAACGCCCTCGGTCAGCATGCCGCCAAGGCGCGCCAGCACGAGCCAGGGCTTCGGGAACAGCAGGGGATTGTCGACAAGAAGGGCGATGACGGCCGCGATGCCAAACCAAATAAGGGGAGAGAGGGCGACAAGCAACCCTCTTCCCCCTTTTTTCTCAATCGGCATTGAAGTAGAAGTTTTCGTCCGGCAGACTGCCGCCTACGGCCTTGGCATCGAAGTCATAAAGGATACCGTAGAAGGTGGTTAGGGTATCCTTCATGGTCTTGCTATCCACGTAGGCAAGGCCGCAGTAGGGGAGGGCGGCCTTGGCGATCGGCGCTTTGGGAATGATCCCGTTTGCCACGATGAGGTTAGCCGCGGCGTCCAGGTTCTCGGGTGCGGCTACGTATTCGATAGAGGCTTTGTAGGCGGCCAGGAATTCTTTGACGGCACGCTTGTTGTTATCCACGAATTCGGCACGTCCGACAAGGCATCCCTGGGCGATGGTGGTCTCCTCGATCTCGTTCCACTCGGTCGAAAGATCAAGGGTGTTGAGGGCGATGCTTGCGGCGGCCGCTTGGTTTTTAACGACCGTGACCTTCGGCTGAGGGAGGACAGCGATCTGCACGGCGGCATTTTCTCCTTCGGAGGAAAGCAGGGCGGTGCTGAGGGCGTCCGCATCGGTGATCGAGGTCTCAACCGTGGCGTTTATACCGTTTTCGGCCAGGATGTGACGCAGGATATATTCGGGATTCTGACCGGCCATCGGGACGTATACCGTCTTGCCCTCAAGGTCGGCAAGCGAGCTTACGGTGCCGGTGGTGTCGACGAGGTGAAGGACACCGAGGGTGTTGAGCGCCAGCATTCGGATGCTGCCGTTTGTTTTGTTGTAAAGCTTGGCGGCCGCATTGGTGGGGATCGCGGCGAGGTCAACAACGCCTGCGGTCAGGTCGTTCAGAAGTGCTTCGGGCGTGGTGGCGGGGTAAATGGTGATCTCGTAGCGTGCATCGGCATCCTCGATCATCTTGACGGCGCCCATACCGGTCGTGCCGGCCAACACACCCACCTTGATGGTTGTGTTGCTGCTACCGCACGCGGCAAGGAGGGGGAGAAGCAAGCAGGCTGCAAGCAGGAAGCAAAGTAATCTTTTCATTTTTTTAATTCCTTTCGGTATTTAATAACAGTTTCATGGCGGCGGCATCCAGAGTCTCGATAGCGTCGCGGCGCACCTTGATCAGCCCCTGCTCCTCAAAGGCATCCAGGATGCGGTAAAGGGAGGCGCGCCCCAGCCCCAAAAGCGAAGCAAGCGCCGATTTGGTAATGCCAAGAGAGCCATCCTGCCCGGTGTGGGACAAAAGATAAGAGGCAACCCTCTCCTCGGCACTTCGCCCGGCAACCATATCAAGCCGGTCGTTCAAAAAGCGGATCTTATCCGAGAGGAGGGTGATGTAATTTCGGGCGATGTGCGGATCTTTTGCAAATAGCGCCGTGATGTCCGACTCGCTGAGAAAAAGGATCCGTGCGGCCGTCTCGGCGGTGATGGTGGTGGGGAAGCCCTCCTGCTTCCCGAAAAGAGACGAAACACCGAAAAAATTTCCTTGGTGCAGGGTACGGTGGATGACGGTGCGATGCCCGCCGCGGCGGATAACCGACAACTCTCCGGAGCACACAAGGCCAAGCCCGGTAAAGGGGGTGCCCCCCTCCACCACGACCTCGTTTGCTTTGTAGGAGGTGCACTGCGGGCGGATCTCGTCCAGGGCCTTTGTGATTTCGCCTTCGCTAAGCCCGCAAAACAGAAAGCAACCGGAAAGCAGATGAATGTCCTGCACGGTCGGTAGTGTATCCGAGATGCTTTTTTGGCTCATCTTACTCCTCCATTGTGTCTCATTTGAGA
>JAGBZZ010000302.1 GCA_017652965.1 Clostridia bacterium
CAGATAGGCGGCGGCAATAACGAAAAAGGCGGCGTAAATAAAGGAGGTGCCCGCGGCCAGCCCATCAACCCCATCGGTAAGATTCACGCAGTTTACAAGCCAGACACAAAGCAGCACGGAAAGCGGATAAAAGAGGATGCCGATATCCAGAACCCTGTTGAAATAAGGGAGATACACCGAGGTGTCGATGTGGCCGTAAAGCCGCAAAAGCAAAAGGTAGGCCAGGGCAAAGGCGGTTTGCAGGATCAGCTTTTGCCCGGGGGTAAGCCCTTCGTTTTGTTTCCTTCGGAATTTGGTCATATCGTCAACAATTCCCACCGCCGCACCGGAAAGGGCATAAAGCGTGCTGAGCAGAAGCGGCCGCCAGAATAGCGCAGGGAGGTTGGAGGCCAGAAGCCCCCCTGTTGTCAGAAGCGCCAGTGTCGCCGCCAGGACAAAGGCGAGCCCGCCCATGGTGGGGGTCCCGTTTTTTGCGCTATGCCATGCAGGGCCGATCTCCAGGATCCTTTGCCCGACGTGATGGCGCGCAAGGATGGGTAGCAGGATCCTTGTGGCGGTCAAGGTAAGCACGGTGGCAAGGGCAAAGGTGATCAAAAATAGGGTAACAAACGACATGACGGCTTCCTTTCATTTTTGGGGGATGCTTTTTCGTATGGCTTCCGCAATGCGATCGCCTCCCAGTGCGTGTGAGGATTTGATCAGGATGGCACTGTTCCCTCTTAAGGTTGCGAGAAGATAGGCGGTGCAGGCATCGGCATCTGCGCAGAGGTGAATGTGCGCCGCATCCAGCCCTCCCTCAATAGCGCCGCGCAGGATCTCGTCGGAAAAAGCGCCGAAGGGCACAAGCTCCTCACAACAGCCTGCCGCAAAATATCCGACCCGGCGATGAAGTGCGGCGCTATGTACACCCAGCTGAAGCATATCGCCAAGGACGGCGATCCTTGTGCGATCAGTGACCGTGGATAAGAGATGCAGTCCCGCTTTTACCGCCTCGGGAGAGGCGTTGTAGGAGTCGTCGATCAATAGAAGATCTCCCACCATCTCCACGCTTTGGCGTCCCTTGGCGTGCTCCCCCCTCGGAAGGGCCTCGGCCGCTTCCTTTGGCGGAATACCGAAGTGATCTGCCACCGCCAGGGCAAAAAGCGAGGCATAGATGCGGGGATATCCCGTGGCACATAGCCGGACGGGAAACGAGGCGGTTGCCGTTGACAGGGTATAGGCCGTCTCAAAGAGGGAAAGGCGTGGGTTTTCGGCGCGGTAATCTGCCGGTAGATGGATGCCGATGCTTTTTTGCACAAGACCCGTGAAAAGCGTACGCAAGCGCGGGTCATCCCGGTTAAGGAAGAGTGTTCCTTCACGCATTCCCGCGATAATATCGCTTTTTTCTTTCAGCGTCTCTTCAAGACTCCCGAACTCCCCGATATGCGCCGAGCCGATCGCCGTGATAATGGCGACGTCCGGGCGGATATGCTTTGAATGCGCGGCGATCTCCCCGCGATGGTCGCTGCCCAGCTCTAAGACCAGGATCTCGCACTGCGGCGGGCGGGAAAGGACAGTAAAGGCAACGCCAAGGTCATTGTTGAGGTTCTCGGGTGTTTTATGCACGCAAAAGCGTACCCCCAGGGCGGCGGCTACGGCGTCCTTGGTTCCCGTCTTTCCGACACTGCCCGTAATGGCTACCACGGGCACGCGATGCTCTGAAAGCGAAACAGCGGCTAAGGCCGAAAGCGCCGCGCGAGTATCCGGTACTACGGTTGCATCCTTGAATGCGCATTCGCTAAGCAGGCGGCCGCGGCGCTTGTGCACCTCGTCAAGATAGGCGTGGCCATCCCCTTTTTGCCCGCGCAGTGCAACAAAAAGATCACCCTGCTCGACAAGGCGAGAGTCGGTGCAAATAACCCGTATGGGCTCGGAAAAGGTCGGCATCGGAAGTGACAGTGCCGCCGCAAAGACCTCTGCAGTGATGGGGAAGGGGAGCTTAATCCGCATTCGTAGTATCCCCCGTTTTTCGTTTTTCAAGCGCGGCGGCCAGTATTTCTCTTTCGTCAAAATGGCGGATGCCCTTTTCTGTGATGTCGTAGGTTTCGTGCCCCTTTCCTACAAGAAGCAGGATGTCGCCGGGCATGGCGCCAAGCACGGCCTCCGTGATCGCTTTTTTGCGGTTCGGGGTTACGGTTGCCCTTTCGGGATGCTTCATCCCGCTAAGGATTGCCCGTATGATCTCCTCCGGCTTTTCGCTGCGGCAATTATCGGAGGTTACGATCACACGGTCTGCCAGCTCTTCTGCCACTGCGCCCATCGGGGCGCGCTTTTGTTTGTCGCGGTCGCCCCCACAGCCGAATAACAAAACGATTCTTTCACCGGAATGGCGAAAGGCGCGTACGGTCGAAAGGAGGGCGCGCAGAGCCGCCTCGGTATGGGCGTAATCGATAAAAACGGTAAACGGTTCATCCAAAACGGGCACGCGCTCCATTCTTCCCGGTACGTAAAGCTTGCCGTTCAGTGCCTTGGCGGCTACAGGGGGCGAAACACCAAGCTCTATGGCCGCCGTCAGTGCCAGCATGGTGTTGTAAACCGAGAAGGCGCCGGGCAGGGGGGCGCGGATCTTAAGGCGGATCCCGGGGGCAAGATAGCTGTATTGCACACCCTCACTTCCCAAAAGCGTGATATCGGTAGCGCGGCGCTCCCCGTTCCATACGGCACCGCATCGGCGTATATCGCAGGTCGCTTTTTCAATGACCCTTTCTGCATACTCGTTGTCGCAGTTAAAAATTCCTACCCGACACTGAGAGAACAGCTTGGCTTTGGCGTTCAGGTAGCTTTGCATATCGTTATGAAAATCCATGTGCTCGGGCGAAAGATTGGTAAAGATCCCGATGTCAAAGGGGATAGGCTTGACTTTTTCAAGTGCCA
>JAGBZZ010000303.1 GCA_017652965.1 Clostridia bacterium
CTTGCGGCCGCGTACGACCGGGATACCGAGATCCTTCTCGTAGAAGTCGGCGTACACGTTCAGCATGCGGATGGTCTCGGCCTCACTCTCCTCGGCGGTGGCGTGCATGGTGTGGCCCTCCTGCCAGAGGAACTCACGGCTACGCAGGAAGGGGCGGGTGGTCTTCTCCCAACGCACGACCGAGCACCACTGATTGTAAAGCTTCGGCAGGTCGCGGTAGGAGCGGATGATGTTGGCGTAATGCTCGCAAAAGAGGGTCTCGGAGGTGGGGCGTACGCACAGGCGCTCGGTCAGGCGCTCGTTACCGCCCATGGTGACCCAAGCCACCTCGGGGGCAAAGCCCTCGACGTGATCCTTTTCTCTCTGGAGAAGCGACTCGGGGATGAACATCGGCATATAGACGTTTTCGTGCCCGGTTGCCTTGAAGCGGGAATCCAGGATCTTCTGGATGTTTTCCCAGATGGCGTAGCCATAGGGACGGATGATCATACAGCCCTTCACGCTGGAATAGTCGATAAGATCAGCCTTCTTGACAATGTCGGTATACCATTTCGCAAAGTCCTCCTCCATGGAGGTGATCTGGTCTACCATTTTTTCGGTATTAGCCATAACGATATATCTCCTGTAAAAATATGTTCAAATTTTATTATAACGCGCGAATGCGTAAAAGTCAAGCCGCAGGGCAAAAAAACTCACGCTTTTTGGGGGTGGCAAGGGCGCCGCGCGGGCTATGCAGAGCGGCGCAGGGGTGTTTTTTGCCGGGTGCAGGCTTGCATTTTCCTTACTTTTCCTGCGACATGACTGAAAATGATATTAAACTTGCAAAAACGGCACTAAAAATGCAGGAAAATGAAAGAAAAAGAGGGGATGCAAAATAAAAAATGAATTTTTAAGCAAAAACACTTGCAAAACAAGATCGGGTGTAGTATAATAATTAGCGTGTTTGCGGCTTTTTGGCAAACACGCGATTTTTTGACTGGGAAAAGGTGAACATGAAGTATTCTACCATGACGCGTGAGCAGCGCTTGCGCGAGTATGAAAGTCTCAAGGAAATTTACAGTGCCTTCTGTGCGCGCGGTCTCTCTCTTGACCTTTCGCGCGGAAAGCCCTCGCCCGAGCAGCTGGATCTTTGCGAGGATATGCTCAGCGTGATTACCACGTCGGCCGAGACCCGTGCCGAAAACGGGATGGATTGCCGGAACTATGGTGAGCTTTGCGGTCTTGCCGAGGCACGCCGCTTTTTTGCCGACTATACCGGCATCCCCGCCGAGAACATCATCGTGTGCGGAAACTCCAGCCTCAATCTGATGTATGATGCCATCATGCGCTGCATGGTGCTTGGCACGGCCGATTCCCCCCGCCCGTGGTGCCGTGAGGAAAAGCTGAAGTTCCTCTGTCCCGCCCCGGGGTATGACCGTCATTTTGCGATCACCGAGTCGCTCGGCTTTGAGCTGATCCCCGTGGATATGACGGCGGAGGGCCCGGATATGGACGCTGTGGAGGCACTGGTGCGTGACCCTGCCGTTAAGGGTATCTGGTGCGTGCCGAAGTATTCGAACCCCACCGGTATCACCTATAGCGACGAGACGGTGCGCCGCCTTGCCGGTATGACGACCGCCGCGCCCGACTTCCGCATTTTCTGGGACAATGCCTATGCCGTGCATGCCTTCTCGGAGGATGACGATACCCTGGCAGATATCTTTGCCCTGGCTAAGGATGCAGGGCACGAAAACCGTGTCTTTTATTTTACCTCCACCTCTAAGATCACCTTCCCGGGGGCGGGTATCTCCATGCTTGCCGCCTCGGAGGAGAATCTTGCCCTGATCCGTGCCGCCATGAGCGTGCAGACCATCGGTCACGATAAGCTGAACCAGCTGCGTCATGTCCGCCTGTTTGCCGAGCCCGGCTCGCTTGCGCGCCGCATGCTGGCACACGGCCGTGTGATCGGCCGTAAGTTTGCGATCCTCCTGTCGATCCTAGAGCGTGACCTTGCCGAGTACGGAATCGCCACCTGGACAAAGCCGAAGGGCGGCTACTTCTCGTCGCTTGACGTGCCTGACGGCTGCGCGACCCGCGTCTACAGCCTTTGTAAGGATGCCGGCGTTGTGCTGACCAAGGTGGGCGCAACCTTCCCCTATGGGCATGACCCGCACGACCGCAACCTCCGCCTCGCCCCCTCCTTTGCGAAGGATAGCGACCTGGAGACCGCGGCCGAGGTCCTGGCCGTTGCCGTGCGTATGGCGGCGCTGGAGAGCATGCAGGACGCCTGAAAAAACAGAAAATACGAGAGCCTCGATCGCTGAGGCTCTCTTTTTTTGCTTGTATCTGCTCGGCTTTTTGAAAAGCAGGGGGGAAGAGGGAGAAATAACGGCAAAAGCGGGAAGTATTCTTTACAAAACGACATTTTTCCCTTTCGATAAAAAGCGCTCTCCGTCTTGACATGGGCGGATTTTTTTGTTAAAATAGAAGCGTAGAATAAGAAAGAGGGGAAAAGCCATGACAAAGGAAGAGGCCAAGCGCCGGATCGAGGAATACCGCGAAAAGATCGAGTATTACGCGCGGCTGTATTACGAGGAGGATTCTCCTGCGGTTTCGGACTTTGAGTATGATGCGCTTTTCCGCGCACTGCAGGAGCTGGAGGCCGAATTCCCGGAGCTTGACAGCCCCACCTCTCCCACCAAGCGGGTCGGCGGTGTCGCCTCCGAGAAGTTCGCCAAGGTGACCCACACACGGCAGATGGGGAGCCTTGGGGACGTTTTTTCGGAGGATGAGCTTCGCGAATTTTACGAAAGATGCGCTGGCATCATTGGGTATGACCGCCCCTTTTCGGTCGAGCCCAAGATCGACGGGCTTTCGGTCTCACTGACCTACCGTGACGGGGTCTTCTTCCGTGGGGCGACCCGTGGGGACGGCTTTGTCGGCGAGGACGTGACCGAAAATCTGCGCACCGTCCGCAACATCCCCCTCCGCCTTGCCGAGCCGATCCCGGAGCTTACCGTACGCGGGGAGGTCTATATGCCGCGTGAGGTGTTTGCCGCCCTCAACGAGGCGCGCGATGCGGCAGGGGAGGCACGCTTTGCCAACCCGCGTAACGCGGCGGCCGGCTCGCTTCGCCAGCTGGATTCCCGCATTACGGCATCCCGCCGTCTTTCTGTCTTTATCTTCAACCTGCAGGAGGGGTCGCTGTATATGGACGGCCACGCCGCTGCGACCCACGGGGAAACGCTTGCCCGCCTTGCCGAGCTTGGCTTTACCGTCCTGCCTGACCGTGCCACCGTCACGGATTTTAATAGCATGTGGGCGCACGTCTGCCGCCTTGGCGACCTACGCGCCAGCCGTGCCTTTGATATGGACGGCGCCGTCATTAAGGCCGATTCGCTTGCCGACCGTGCCACGCTTGGCGAGGGCACCAGTACCCCGAAGTGGGCGATCGCCTATAAGTACCCGCCCGAGGAGCAGGAAACCATCCTCCTTGACGTGGAGGTCGCAGTGGGGCGCACAGGCGTCCTGACGCCGACAGCCTGTCTTGCCCCGGTACGCCTGGCCGGTACGACCGTCAGCCGTGCGACCCTGCATAACCTTGATTTTATCGAGGAGAGGGACATCCGCATCGGCGACCGTGTGATCGTCCGTAAGGCGGGGGATATCATTCCCGAGATCGTCCGCTCATTGCCGGAGCGTCGCACGGGTACGGAAGCAGCCTTCCGTATGCCGGATACCTGTCCCTCCTGCGGCCACCCCGTGGTACGGGATGCGGATGGTGCGGGGGCGGCGGTGCGTTGCACCTTCGTCGGATGCCCTGCACAGTGTGCCAGGGGCATTATCCACTTTGCCTCGCGTGATGCCATGGATATCGACGGGCTTGGCCCGCAGATCGTGTCACTTCTTTTGGAGAACCGCAAGATCGCCGGCATTGCCGATCTGTACGCCCTCCGTCCCGAGGATATTTCGGGGCTGGATCGCATGGGAGAGAAGAGTGCCGAAAATCTTGTCCGCGCCATTGAGGCCTCCAAGGCCCGAGGGCTCGAGCGCCTCCTTTTCGCCCTTGGCATCCGCCAGGTCGGCGCTGTCGCCGGTGAGGCGCTTGCCGCGCATTTTCGCACGCTGGAGGCCTGCTTTGCCGCAAGCCTTGAGGAGTTCGCCGCCGTACCCGATATCGGGGAGATCACGGCGGGTAATCTTGTGGAGTTCTTCGCCCTCCCCGAGACCCGTGCGCTTTGCGATGCCCTGCGTGCCGCCGGCGTACTGACCGAGGCCGTCAAGGCTCCCCCGGCCGAGACCCTTTCCGGTCTTACCTTTGTTCTGACGGGGACCCTGCCCACCATGACCCGCGAGGATGCCTCCGAAAGGATCAAGGCGGCGGGCGGTAAGGTGGCGGGCTCGGTATCGGCCAAAACCTCCTACGTGGTGGCAGGCGAGGCCGCAGGCAGTAAGCTGACCAAGGCGCAGGCGCTTGGCGTCCCCGTGATCGATGAGGAGGGCCTCCTTCGTATGCTTGCCCCGTCCTCCGAAAATTCTTGATCCTCTGTAATAAAAAAGATCCGCAAGGCGGCATCGGTCGGATGCTTTCCTTGGCGGATCTTTTTTTGCGGTCGGCTCAGTCCGGCAGACGGCCGCTTGGCTTAAAGCCGTCGATCCTTCCTTCGCACATCGCGTGGAAAATGCGGTGGCGAAGGCCGGGATTCCCCTTTTCCAGGGTATGTAAAAGCTGCTTGATGTTCTCGCGCTCGGTATGCTTGTCCTCGGGGCACAGGCTTTTTACGATCGGCAGGGGATTGCGCCTTGCAAAGTATTCCACGTCCTTTTCCTTGGCATAGATAAGCGGGCGGAGCATGTGGATCCTGCGGTTGGAAAGATAGGTGACGGGGGAAAAGCAGCCAAGCCTGCCCTCAAAGAAGAGGTTCAGCATAAATGTCTCCACTGCGTCGTCAAAATGGTGCCCCAGTGCGATCTTGTTGCAGCCCATATCTACCGTCGCCCCGTGAAGCACCCCGCGGCGCATCCTGGCACACAGTGAGCAGGGGTTGGTCTCACGGCGCTCGTCAAAGATGATCCTGGCAATGTCGGTCTTTTCCACGCGGTATTCTACGTCCAGCTCTCGGCAAAGCTCGGCCACCGGGGAAAAATCACTGCCCGGGAAGCCCATATCCACCGTAATGGCGCAAAGCGTAAAGGGGATGGGGTAAAAGCGGCGCAGCTCGGCAAGGCCGACAAGCAGGGTCAGCGAGTCCTTGCCGCCCGAGATCCCCACCGCGATCCGATCCCCGGGGCTGATCATCTGATAATCGTCTACGGCGCGGCGCATATAGCTGAGAATTCTTTGGATGTCTTTCATGGGGTGTCAATTCCTTCTACTTTGGCATAGGATGATAGCGTATTGCTGTTAAGGAGGGGGATGCTATGGCGATCAGGGTCTATATCGACCAGGGGCACAATCCCGTAAACCCCAATGCAGGGGCCGAGGGGAATGGCTATCGGGAGCAGGATATCGTGTATCGCGTGGGGCGCGCGCTCTATACGCTTCTTACGGGCGATCCGCGCTTTTCGGCACGCCTTTCCCGCCCCACTGCCGAAACCGTGCTTGGCGTTTCCAATGCCGATAGCCTGCGCCTACGGGTAGAGGGGGCCATTGCCTTCGGTGCGGATCTTTTTCTCAGTATCCACACCAATGCCGCAGAGAATCCGACCGCAAACGGAAGCGAGGCGCTTGTCTTTTCACTGTCTACCCCCGCCTATCCGATCGCCGAGGCGATCCTCGGGGGGCTTACAGAGGCCACCGGCTTTAAAAGCCGTGGGGTAAAGGTGCGGCCGGGGCTTTACGTTTTGCGGCGCACACCGATGCCGGCCGTCGTCCTGGAGCTTGGCTTTATCACAAACCCTGCCGAGGCCACCTTTATGTATGAAAATCCGGGGCTGATGGCACGGGGGATCTACAACGGCCTTACGCGGTATTACGGCCTTAATTAGAGAAACGGTTATATTTCGCTCTTTTTCAACAATTACAAGGTTATTCTCATGAAAAGAAGGCGGTATGAGCAGTTAATTTTGCTCAAACTGCCTTCTTTGCTACATGATGTGGCTTTTCCCCGTATTACGTGGGGATTTCCAGCTCCAAATGGTCGCAGTTCAAAAATTCCTGTGCGGCCGCCAGGCTATTGGTGGCAAACAGGTGGCAGGCGCCGCAATCCGGGCAATGGATGCGGATGCCCTCGGCCGTCAGATCCACCTCATAGGTGCCGGAGCCGCAGGGGCAGTTGATCTCGCCCTCGGCCTCCAGCTCCTTGACCATAAAGCGTACGATGTCATAGATCTGGGCATCGGGCAAGAAGGGCTCCTCTCCGTCCGGGGTAGCACTGTCAAGGTCAGGATCCTCCTCCATGGGGGTCGCGCCCTTGGCGATCAGCTCCTCGTAAAGGGCGTTCAGCTCCTCGGTGCTTTTCTCGGTTGCGGCGTTCAGCATCTCCTGGTCCTTGCCGAAAAAGCCGATGTCAATATCGGTATAGGGGCAGGTAAGGCGGAAAAGATCCTTGCCGTAAAACAGCGATTCACTCAGGGTATAGCGATGGTCCTTTCCGCAAAGCAGGCAGGGCACGGTCAGATGGATGCGGCGGTCTGCCGTCCCCACAAGGCTCATCTCGGTGTGCCCCTCGCAGGGGCAGCGCAGGCGAAGCATATCCTGCTTGCCAAGGCCAAAGGCACCGGCAAGACCGCGTACAACGTCGCCGCAGGCAGGACAGCGGAAGGCAATATGCGTGGTTTTTGGACTGAGTATCATGGTGTTACCTCGGTAATCATTTTGTGGGTAAAATGCCGTTTTCGGTGGCTAAAGCGCGCACGGCACAGTCATATCTCCCGGCAGGGATGCGGGGCGAGATGCTCTCGCTATAGATAAGCCCCAGGGTAGCGATCTGCCTTTGGCGCAAAAAGCGGTCATAGTAGCCGCCACCGTAGCCGATGCGGTAGCCGCGCAGGTCGTAGGTGACCCCGGGGACAAGGCAAAGGCAAAGGGGGGTGTCTGTATACAGGGGGGCGTCCTCGCGTGGCTCACGGATGCCGAATTTTCCGCTTATCAGCTCGCTAAGCGATGTGACGTAGTGAAAGGTCATCTCTCCATGGCCGTGCGTCCTCGGCAGGGCGATACGGCGGCCGGAGGCAAGGGCGCGGCTAAGCAGGGGCATGATATCGATCTCCGCGCCGATCGGGGCATAGGCCAGAAGCGTCTTGGCATAGCGGTAGGAGGCACTGGCCTCAATGTGCGCCATGATGCGGGCATCCAGCGCGGCGCGTCGCTCGGCAGGGATAGCCTCGCGCAGGGCGCGGTATTTCTCCCGCAGGAGCTTCTTTTCATCCTTGGTGTTCGTCATACCGGTTGCCTCCTATCTCGGCAAGGGCTCGGGGATCGCCTGCGGCAGGGGCTCGGCAAGCGGCATAAGAAGATAGCAGTGAGGGGTGCGGCGTCCGGCAAGGGATGCAAGCCCCGCCGAGACCGCCAGGGCATACCGTGGATCCTTTTTGAAAAGGATCGCATGCTCCGCCCCGATGCGAAAGGCCCCTACCCCGTCACCAAGCGAGGAAAGGGCGTAGAAAAAAAGACTTTGGGAGAGGGCAGACCCCAAGGAGGCGTACACCTCATCCGGCGGGCAGGGGATCGGTGGCACGGTGCCGTCTAAGAACAGAGAAAGATCCTCGGCCTCTGCAAGGACGGCCGCCCCACCGGCGGGGCGTTCCTCGGTAAAGCCCATACGGCGATAGGCAGAGGATAGCCCCGCATCGGCAGGCAGGAGGCAAAGCGCGGCATAGCCGTGCGCCCCGGCCCATAAGGCACTCTCCCTTATGAGGGTACGCAAAAGCCCTTGTCCGCGTGAGGGCGGGTCTGTTGCCAGGGCGTAAAGGTAAAGGACGGGGGTCGCGCCCCCCTCCCACAGGGGGATTCCGATCCCCTCGGAAAGCACCTTGCCCTCCGCAGAAAGTGAGAGGGGTAGGGCCCCGCCCCGAAAAAGGACAGAAAGATCGCTCTCGGCCTCGGCGACCCCCAGCCCGAAGGCCTCCGCATACAAGAGGGCGGAAAAGGGAGCCTTCTTACCGACAGAAAAGGTCATTGCTCGCCGTCCTCGGCGGTATCCTCCACAAAGTACATGGTATCCTCCGGGATGTCAATGAGGGCGGCCTCGGCAATGCTTGTGGCGGCCTCCTCTCCACGCAGGATAGCAAGCAGCTGCAGGCCAAAGGCCTCGGCAACGCCCATGCCTGCCGCCGTGGTAAAGCGCCCGTCTGTCACCACACGCTCGTCCGTTACCATGGCGCCCAGCAGCTGGGCACGGAACTTCGGTGCGGGATAAGAGGTAGCCACGACCCCGTCAAGCAGGCCGCGCCGCCCGAGAAGATACGGGGCGGCACAGATAGCGGCGATATGCGCCCCTGCCTCGTCGGCCATCGCAAGGAAGCGGTCGGTATCGGGGGAGTCGTTCAGATTGTCCGAGCCCGGCAACCCACCGGGGAAGACCAGAAGCTCCATTCCCTCAGCCGTGACCTCCTCGGGCAGAATGTCGGCCACCACGGGGATCCCGTGCGAGCCGGTCACCGTGCGCCCGGTCATGCCGACCGTACGCACCTCCACGCCGCCACGGCGCAAAATATCTACGGGGGCAAGGGCTTCTACCTCCTCAAACCCCTCGGCAAGCAGTACGTAAACCATAATCAAAAACCTCCGTTTTCAGTCATCAAATACACGGTGCTTCCGTTCCTCGTACTCTGCACGGGAGAGAAGCAGCTCACGCGGGCGGGAGCCGCCCTTGGATTCGCCCACCACGCCCATCTCGCACATGGCATCGATAAAGCGTGAGGCACGCCCAAAGCCGACGGCAATGCGGCGCTGGAGAAGCGAGGTGGAGATGCTACCGGTCGAGAAGGCGATGTCCAGTGCCTGCTCAAACTTCGGATCGTCAAGCACGCCGTCAAGGCTACCGCCGGCGCCCTCCTCATCGTCCACGTCGTCACCGTTCTTCTGGGCACATTTTGCGGCTTCCTTTTCAATGTCGGCAAGAATGCTGTCGTCAAAGTCGGCCTCGCCGACGTTCTGCGCCAGGAAGGATACCACCGTCTTGACCTCCTCGTCCTCCACAAAGGCACCCTGCACACGCTGGGGCGTGCCGGCGGGAGAGAAGAGCATGTCGCCCTGCGGCAGAAGCTTTTCCGCACCCTGCATGTCAAGGATGGTGCGGGAGTCTACCAGCTGATTGACGCGGAAGGCGATACGGGCGGGGATGTTGACCTTGATATCACCGGTAATGACGTTGACAGAGGGGCGCTGTGTACCGATCAGAAGATGGATGCCGGCGGCACGCGCCTTCTGCGCGATACGGCAGATCGAGGCCTCCACCATCTTTCTGGCCGACATCATAAGGTCGTTCAGCTCGTCGATCACGATCACGATCTTTGGCAGTGTGGGCAGGCCGTTTTCCACGCAATAGGCATTGTAGCCCTTGATGTCGCGCACGCTGGCCTCCTCGATCATATCGTAGCGCTTTTCCATCTCATTGACCGCCCAGTTCAGGGCACCGGCGGCCTTGGTCGGGTCGGTGACCACCGGGATCAGGAGATGGGGGACCTTGGAGTAGACGTTGAACTCGACCTTCTTGGGGTCGATCAGGATCAGGCGCACGTCCTCGGGGGCGGCCTTGTAAAGCAGGCTGATCAGGATCGAGTTGATGCACACCGATTTACCCATACCGGTCGCACCGGCGATCAGCATATGCGGTGCCTTGGCAATGTCAAAGAAGATGGGGTTCCCCGTGACGTCGCATCCCACGGCCACGGTGGTCTTGGAATCGGCATCGCGGAAGGTGTCGGTATCCAAAAGAGAACGGATGCGCACGGCGGTGGATTTGCGGTTCGGCACCTCCACCCCGATCGAGCTTTTGTTCGGGATCGGCGCCTCGATACGCACACCCTGCGTGCTGAGCTTCTGGGTGATGTCATCGGCGTAGGAGGCAACCTTGGATACGCGGATACCGGCCTTCTGCACAAACTCGTACCGTGTGATACGCGGCCCGCGGGAGTACCCGGTGATGGTGATCGGAATGCCGAAGCTTTCCATCGTTTTGACCAGGGTATCGGCGTTCTTCTGGATCTCCTCCTGGGAGTTTCCGTCGTCCGAAAGCGAGGGCAGGCGCAGCAGTGTCATCGGTGGATACTGGTAGGGGTTTTGCTTCGGCTTTTCTGCCTGCTTTTTGGGGGTAGCCGGAGACGTGGCCTCGCGCTCAGGCACGACGCCGCCATCCTTGACCACCGCCCGCTCCTCGACAGCGGCTATCGGGGTCTCTGGGATGGGGAAGGGGTGCACGTCTCTATCCGGGAACTCGGAAGGCGCGGCAGGGGTCGCCTCGGGGGCGGTTGCCGGCGCCGCGGGCGCGGGGGCATACAGAGGCGCATGCACGCGCACGGGCTCTGTTACCGTAATGCGCCGGAAATCCTCCACCCCGCGGAAGGGGGCAGCATCCTCGGTGTCGGGATCCTCGGTCAGGGCGGCATCCCCGCCGGAAAGGACGGGGATCTCGGTGACGGCGGGGGCGGTGGCAAGCACCTCGGCGCTCATATGGGTGATCCCACCCTCCGGCACGGCTTGTGCAGGGGCAGGGGCGGATTCGTAGGGCTCGGTGATGGTAGAGGGGCGCAGATCGGATACGGCATAGGTATGGATCCCATCGTGACTGCGCAGGCGCTCACGGATCTTCTGCTCCTTGAAATGACGCAGAGATTCGGCATCCTCCTGAGGCACCTCGGGCACCCCCTCGGATACGGGGGCGGGGGCGGGCTTTGCGGCTTCCTCAAAAATATCGGCAAAGCGGCGATGCTTTTCCTCCTCCGCCGCAACGGCGGGCTCTGCCGGGGGCGTGGGGCTTACCTGCTTGTCCGCAAGGCCCTGCTCGGCGGCGGCCAACCGCTCGGCCCGCTCGGCCGCGACACGCTCTGCCCGTTCGGCACGCTTGACCTCCTTGGCCTCGTGCTTGGCACGGCTGAAGCGGCGCCAGGAGCGAAGCATAGAACGGACGATCTCATCCGGGCTGAAGCCAAAGCCGAAGATGCCGTAAAGAAGCACCGCAAGCGCGGCAAGGACAATGGTCAGCACAGGGCCGACAAGGCGGTACATCACCCATCCGACCAGGGCGCCAACAAAGCCGCCGCGCAGGGTGACAGGCGCGGAAAAATTGAAGTAAGAGGCGGCCTCCAGGCTGACCTCCTCCTTGGCCATCGTACCGGAAAGCGCCTCCTCGGGCAGGGTAACGATGTACAGCATGGCAAGGACAAGAAGCAGCACAAGGCAAAGAAACAGAGTACGCCGCAAAAGAGAATGCTCGCCTACGGCGCGGCGCCAGGTGATCCCCGCCGCAAAGAAAAAGATGGGGAAGGCATAGGCGGCATAGGAAAACAGAGAAAGGAAAAGAAAACGGAAAAAGCTACCGGCAAGGCCACCGCCCGCGGTATAAAGCGAAAGCCCAAGGAAGACCGCCAGCGCGATCCAGATATAGGGCATGGCAATATTCAGCTTACTGTTGGGGTCATGCCGTGCCTCGGCACGGCTCATGCGGTCTGCCGC
>JAGBZZ010000304.1 GCA_017652965.1 Clostridia bacterium
CGGTTGCGGCGGCACCTGCGCCTGCACGGGCAACACCACCGGCAACGATCTGCTGGATGGCGTAGTTAAAGGTCTTGAGCTGCTCGGAATGGATGTAGATGGAGGCACCGGTGTTCCAAAGGGTCTGAACCGTCTGCACGATCAGGGTCAGAACAGCGGGCTTAACCATCGGCATCGCAATCGTCCAGTAAATACGGAGCTCGGAGGCACCGTCAAGACGGGCACTTTCCAGAACCGAATCGTGCACCGAGCTCTCCATGAACTGCTTGATCAGGTAAAGACCGAGCGGCGTGGCGAGGATCGGGACGATGATAGCAAGGTAGGTATCGACCCAGCCGAGCGTGGAAAGGATGATGAAGTGCGAAACCTGGTTAACCGTGGAGTGGAACATCAGCGAGGTAACAACCAGGGAGAAGAGGATCTTACGCCCCGGGAAGTTCAGCTTGGACAGCGAGTAGGCCGCCAGCGAGGCCACGAAGACGTAGAAGAAGGTACCAACAGCGGTGATGAACACCGTGTTGAAGATGTAACGCGAGAAGGGAACCCACGAGTCACTCATCAGG
Source organism: Clostridia bacterium (assembly GCA_017652965.1). The sequence continues at coordinate 564 of JAGBZZ010000304.1, forward strand.
GAGAAGAGGTCTGTGAAGTTCGAGAAGGTAGGATGTACCACGAAGAAGCGCGGGGGGAACATCCAGAGCTCGTCAAGCGGCTTCAAGGACTGCATGACAACGTAAAGCATCGGAAGGAACATGAAAGCACCCAGCACGACGAGCATGAAGGTAATACCGGCATCGCCCCCGCGAGAGCGGTTCAGTACGACTTTATGTCCTCTTGTTCTTAATTTCTTTGCCATCTTACTGCCCCACTTTCGAAAGTGCTTTCTTGATGATGTAGTTCGAACCGTACATGATTACGAACAGCACCACCGCGATGGTAGACGAATAACCTACCTCATAACGCATACCGCCATAGTCATCCAGGTGATGCATGATGGTGTGCGCGGCGTAGTCGACCGACGGCATACCGCAAAGCGCGGTAACGATCGCACCGAAGCCGAAGGACTGGGTGATTGCCAGAACCGCACCGAACATCAGCTGAGGCTTCATGTTCGGCAGGGTGACAAACCAAAGCTCCTGCCAGCGGTTCTTGATACCGTCAACGGCGGCCGCCTCATACTGGCTCTTGTCAACGCCCTGAAGACCTGCGATAAAGGTCAGGAACGCCGTACCGAGCGAGGTCCAAAGGGCAACCATGATACAAAGAGGCATAACATAGTTGGCATCCTTGAAGAACAGAATAGGCGAGTTGATGATACCGAGGTTAATGAGGGTACCGTTGATCCATCCCTGCGAGTCCGAGTGGAAGAGGTTCTGCCAGATCATGTACACCGAGCCCGAAATGGACGGGGCGTAGAAAACCAGGGTAACCAAGGCACGGATCTTCGGATTCAGCTCATTGATGAACCATGCAACGAGGAACGAGATGAGGTACGAGGCAGGGCCGGTAACGGCGGCAAATACCAGGGTGTTACCGCAGGCGATAATAAAGATATCGTCATCAAGGAACAGACGCAGGTAGTTGTCGAACCACACCATGTTCGGCATCTGAAGCATGTTAAAGTCGGTAAGACTGAGGATGATAGACAGGACAACCGGGAAAATGGTGAAGACGAAGAAGAGGATCATAAAGGGGGCCACCATGAAATAGCCGACCTTGTTCCGCTTCATTTCCTTCCATACCCATTGGGCGCGGGTCATATCCTTGCGCGAAACGGGACGATTGGCAACAAGCGTTGCACCGGCAGATTCGGTAACGGGGGTCTCCGCCGTGGCGGCGGTGTCAGCCACGGGGGGCTGCTCTTCTTGTACAGAGGTGACGTTCTCTGCTACTTCCGACATAGCGGTTTCCTCCTTTTTAAGATTATCTGACATAGACGTTTCTCCTTTTTAACCTAATCAGTCAGCTTCGGGGAGATACCCGGGAGGCGTTTCGCCGTCGCCCAGGGTCTTCATGTTAAATTCTTCACGCTTTCTCGTAAGCTCCTTGTTGATCGTTGTCACGTAGGAGGAGAGCGCGTCTACCGGGTCGGCGCCGTCGTTGTAGGCTTCAAGGAACGCAAACTCGATGTAACGGGAAATAATGTAGCTACCGGGGAAGCTGGGAACAGCCGCGAGGTTGTCAAACTGCTCAAGCAGAGCGGCAAGCTCGGTAGAGGTCCAGGACAGGTTGCGCAGAGCCTGGTTGTTTGCCGTGGCGTACTTAGCAGCAGGACCAACGAGAGCAACCATCTGGTTACCGTAGGTGGCCTGTGCATTGGCCGAGGCCTGCCACTTCATGTATGCCCAAGCATCCTCCTGGCTGGCACCGTCATCCTTATACAGCATGATGGTTGCCGTCAGCGAAGCCACAGCGCAGTTGTTGACCGTGCCGTTGTCCTGCAGCATGCCGGGCAGACGGGCGAAGGCCCAAAGGCCACGGATCTCGGTTGCGAAAACGGTCAGCTGGTTGTACATGGCGCAGTAGTCGGTCATAACGATCGGCATTTCACCGGTACGGAAACGGTTGGCCGCATCAAAGGATACGTCGAAGGAATAGTCGGTGTAAAGGCGCGAGCAGAGACGGAAGGCATCCAGGGCAACGTCGGTACCGAGACCGATCTGCGCACCGGCATACTCCGGATCGTACTGGCTGGGATCGGCGTACTGGGAGGCATCCTCGTACATCCACTGGCTACCGCCCTTCTGATAGACGAAGGTCGTCATGGCAGAGCCGTAGGAAAGACCGATCTTCATGTTGTTGGACTGGAACACGGTCAGCGCCTCAAGGAGGTCATCCCAGGTGTTCGGCAGGTCGATGCCCAGCTCGGCAAGAACGTCGAGGCGGTAGAACATCATCATGAAGTTGGTGGTTTCGGGAACGCCGTAGGTCTTACCGAGAAGCGAGATCGGGATGGTGTTGGCGTAGTTGAACACGATCGCCTCATCCTTGACCTCATACTTGGTGCGAACGTTGCCGTCGGCATCCACGTATTGCTTCGCGGGATGTGCGGGGTCATCTACATAGTAGTTACCCGCGGCAAGCTCGTCGATATCCTCAGAGTCAACGTAATAGGTACGGGTGTAGTCGTTTTCGCCCTTCTCTGTCAGGTCTACGTCATAGCCGTAGGTGCCGATGTAGCCGGGCAGATCGTTAACAGGCTCGATAGCGCCACGGATAGCGTAGTTGATAACGTCACCCGAGCCAAGACCGATGTAAACGTCAGGACCCTGGCCGGACAGAACAGACGGCAGAAGCGTACCGCCCGCAACCAGCTTAAGGCGAACAGGGATATTGGACTGAGGAGTGAAATCACCGTCGATCAGGTTACGCCAGATCAGCGACTGGTCACGACCGGTGGCAAGCCACACGTCGATACCCTCGCTCTCGTCGACCTCAGCACCTTCCTTCACGCCCATCGTGTTATAGTCCACGAAGAAGCTGACGAAGAAGGCGCGGATCTCGAACCAGGCAGACTCGAAGAAGGTCGCGTTCACGCGGGGCTCCTCGGTGCCGAGAGGCTGGATGTTGACGTAGTCCACAAGCAGACCCTGCTGCTTAACCGTGTTCAGCCAGGTACCAAGCGTACCGATGTAGGACTTCAGGTTGCTGAGGTTCTTTGCGATCTCGCTTTCCTTGCTTCCCATTCTATATAAAAGGAAGGAAATCTGGTCAAGCGTAGCAACCTGCGAGCCCTTCGTGCCGGCCAGCTCTACGAACTCGGCCGATACCTGCTCAAGCACCGCCGCCTGCTCAAGCAGGTCACGGATGGTCTCGGGCATGATCTCGGTAAAGCCGTAGTCACGGTACTGGTCGGGCTGAGTACCCGTCAGCTTAATAATATTAAGGTAGGCATCGTTGATGACCGTAAGCGAATCCTGAACGCGCTTGATCATCGGGGCGAGGTCACCAAGGCTGACCTCGTAATACACGGTGTACTCAACACCCTCTTCAAAGTAGAACTTGAAATCGGTCTCCTTTTCGTTGATGATGGCACCGATCGCATCTACCTCCCAGTTCTTGGAGTAGTTGAAGCGGGTGAGGTAAGCCTCGTAGAACGGGACGGTAGGCGTGCCGTCCGGCAGGCCGTAATCGCCGCCCGAAAGCTTGATGGTACGGGAGACGAACAGATCGTCAAGCAGGGTCTGACGGTAGCGCATCGTCATGTTGTACCAGCCGCTCTTGCTTACCGTAAAGCGGTAGGCAGCCCACTGCCCTACCGTGTTATAGCTCTGCGCACCGATGGTGTTCATCAGCTGCGAGGAGGGCGAGGAGGGAGAGGTGATGGCCGAGGAACGGTCATTGGCGGGATACACCGAGGTGTCCGAAACGTAGGTCGGGAACTCGGCCTCCAGCACCGTGACCGAGCCGCCGTTTGCCGCATCATCCGGGCGGCCGGCATACTGGGCAAGGTACGCATCGTAGGAGACCAGGCTATCGTTCTGCGCGGGCACGAGGGTGATCGACTTCAGTGCCAGGTTCTCACGCGTACCGGTCAGGGTGATGGTATGCTCACCGGGCTCCAGGAAGAAGTAGAAGTTACCGTGATGGAAGCCGTCTACGTCCTGGGCGAAGTAAGAACGCCACACAGGATTCTGGAAGGTAGAATAACGGAGGTCGTTGCCGCCCTTATCCTGCTCATAGTAGAAATCGGTGGTGTCGTCGTCGAAGATGTTCGAGCCGCTCGTGAGGTACTCATACTTCACGTTGCCGTCCGCATCGGTGTAGCCGTACACCCAGTTCTTCGAGAAGGAAAGCGAGCGCGCTTCACGGAAGGGGACCGACGAGTCGATCGAAAGCGAGCGCTCAACCGTCGCAACGTTGCCGGCAACGTCGATCGGGTAGTACTCAAACTTCAACATATAAAGATAACCGAGGTCATCGCTTCCGTCCGGCTTCAGGTTCTGCTGAGGGATGTTGATCGTCCAGGTCAGCGAGCCGCTATCCGGCGTAAAGAGCGCGGTAGTACCATCCAGGTTCTGCAGCGTATACACCGTGTTACCGCTGGGAAGGAAGCTACCGTTCGCCATATCGTACGAATCGGTCTTCATATCGGTCGCAAAGTCGAACAGGTCGACCGATATAGACTGCATGTTGACCGCTTTACCGTTATCCTTGCTTCTTTGCAGCTGAAGGATCTGGGTATAGCGCTCCGCATACACCTCATAGGACTCGGCATACAAAAGCCCGGCCAGCTCTTCGGCCGTCAGCCCTGCGGCAGACGACTTCACGGTACCGACAGGCAGGGTCACTACCACGCCGAGAACCATGATGAGTGCCAGGACCATCGAAAGAGCCCTTACACATTTTGATCTTTTCATAGATCTCTCCTCCTCGGAAATTGTTCATTGCACCCATACAAAGCCCGTTTTCACCCAAAAAAGGGCGCAAAATGGCCTTTGCATGCATTCGCATAGGCATATGATATCATATTTATATTAAATTGTCAAGACACCGAAATTCGGAATCTCCCCCGTCCCACCAAGGATTTCCAATCCCCGGGCCACTTTCGTTCACTTTGTGTGCGGCGTTTTTGTATTATTTTTCCATTATTTTTTTCGTCCTTTTGTCCCATTATCGTAAATGTAAGTATATTTTAACGCATTTTGCGTGAAAACCGACATCTTTAGCCTGCCGTTTCGCGAAATGTTAAATTAAATTTAATATTTTTCCGTTGTTTTCCATTTTAACTCTCTTGTTTAATTTGCACAAAATGCAACTTCTTTTTTCTACAATATGCTTTTTTCTACAAAAACATATTTTTTCGCCCTAAATGCGGGTATCCGGGTGACGTTTTCTACTTGACAAGCGCGAAGAAAAGCCGTATAATAGAGACAAACCAACAGTACAAATTAAAATAAGGAGATCACTATGTATACCATCGGTGTAGACCTTGGCGGCACCAACATTGCCGCGGGGATCGTAAGCAGTGACATGAAGATCATCAAAAAGGGCAGCGTGCCTACCCTGCCGAAGCGCGGCGGGGATGCCGTTATGGCCGATATGGCCGCCCTTTGCAAGAGCCTTGTCAGCGAGGCGGGGCTCACCTTTGACGAGATCGAATCTGTCGGTATCGCCAGCCCCGGCACGATTCTTTATAAGGAGGGAATGGTCGAGCGCTCGGACAATCTCGGCTTTTACCGCTTCCCTATTGCCGACAAGCTGCGTGCGCTTCTGCCCGGGGTAACCGTATATCTGGAAAACGACGCCAACGCGGCCGCCTGGGCCGAGGCTGTGTGCGGTGCGGCACGCGGCACGCGTGACTCGGTCATGATCACGCTGGGAACCGGGCTTGGCGGCGGCATCGTGCTTGGCCGCAAGATCTATGCCGGCCACAACGGTGCGGCGGCAGAGCTTGGCCACGTGCTTGTCAAAAAGGGCGGGCGCCTTTGCAACTGCGGCCGCCGCGGCTGCTTTGAGGCCTACTGCTCGGCCACCGGGCTGATCGAGTCTACTATGGACATGATGGAGGAGTGCCGCCGTCTGAAGAAGGATACCCTGATGACCGAGGAGACCGAGCGCTTTGGCAAGGTCAACGGCCGCGTAGCCTTCAATGCCGCCAAGCGTGGCGACGTGTACGCCCAGCGCGTGGTGGATGAATACAAGGAGTTCCTGGCCGATGGGATCATCGACCTTATCAACATCTTCCAGCCCGAGGTGCTTTCGATCGGTGGAGGCATTTGCAACGAGGGGGACTATCTTCTCTCGAAGGACTTTCTGGAGAAGATCGACCGTGAGCAGTTCACCCGCGATGCCGACCACAAGACCGTGATCCGTATTGCCGAGCTTGGAAACGATGCCGGCATCATCGGTGCCGCCATGCTTGGTGCGGCCGCAGAATAAGCCCCGACCAAAAAAGAGGATCCGCCACAGCGGATCCTCTTTTTTGCTTGCGCGCAGGGTGTTGCTTGCGTATTTTTTGCGAAGTTTTGTTTACAAACGCGCCGTTTTTGTTCAGAAAGTGTCAAAATCTATCCCGCTTCCATCCGGGCGGCGCCCCCGTGACGGCGGGAATGGAGGTATACCGTGCGGGGGCTCGGCCGCGGCGGCATCCGCCACATAGTTCTTGGCCTGCACCGAGAAGAGACGGTGATAGCGCTCACCGCGCTCCATAAGCTCCCGGTGGCTGCCATACTCCACGAGCCTTCCCTCCTCAAGGACGGCGACCACCTTAGCCTCGGTGGCGCCGGACAGGCGGTGAGAGACGAGGATCGTAATGCGATCCTCGCCTTCCTTGGCAAATCGATCAAAGACGGCGGCCTCGGCAAGCGGGTCAAGGGCGGCGGTCGGCTCATCCAGGATCAGAATGGCCGAGCGCTTATAGAAGGCGCGGGCGATAGCAAGCTTTTGCCACTGACCGCCCGAAAGCTCCGCCCCGCTTTCCTCAAAGAAGCGCTGAAGCGGCGTATCGTAGCCAAGGGGCAGCTCCCGGACGAAGGCATCGGCCTCGCCGCGCTCGCCCGCGCGCTCGATCTCCCCTTCCTCGGGCGTGCGGCCAAAGTCACCGAAGGCGATATTCTCGCGTGCGGTCACGGCGTAGCGGCCAAAGTCCTGGAAGATCACGCCAAAGAGATTGTAAAGCGCCTTGACGTCGTATTCCCGAATGTCATGCCCGTCGAGAAGCACCGTGCCCTCGGTGGGGTCGTAAAGGCGGGTCATAAGCTTGATAAGGGTGGTCTTTCCGGCACCGTTTAGCCCCACCATGACCATTGTCTCCCCTGTGCGGAGGGTGAAGCTGACGTCGCGGATCACGTCACCCCGTCCACCGGGATAGGCGAAGCTGACGTGGCGGAATTCGATGGTATGCGGGCCGTCGCCCGGTATGCGTGCCGGCGTGGCGGTGGGCAGGATGGTCGGCTTTTCCTTCATAAAGACCATCATGTTATCGATAAAGAGCGTCCCCTCATAGATCGAGGCGACCGAGGCGATGACCGTGCCGACGGCACCCGTGATCGAGGAAAGCGCGCCGGAATAGAGCGACCAGTCTCCGATCTGCCCTTCCCCGGCCGTAACGCCGTATATGACGTAAAGAAGCAGGGCGCCGTTTCCGAGAAGCGAAAGGGTCGCGGCGAGCAGCTGCCAGAAGGTTTCGGAAAAGGCGAGACGGCGGATGCCGCGATAGTAGCTGCGGAAGGCACCCTGATAGCGATCCATAAAGGTATCCGAAAGCCCCATGATGCGCACTTCCTTAGCCTTATCCTTATCGACAAGCTGACTCGAGAAGTAGTCCATCTGCCGCCGTTCCTTGGAGCGGCGCCGCATAAAGAAGAAGTTTTTGTGGCGGAAGACGCAGTTGACAATGGCCGTGGGAAGCGCCATGATCACAATAAAGAGGGGGGCAAGGGGATGCAGGGCACCAAGGATGACCACAAAGCTGACGGCACTGATGACGGCAGAGACCATATCAAAGGTTGCCCGAAGGATCATCAGCGGGCGCATGCCTGCCTCACGGTTGGCATTTTCCAGCTTTTCATAGAATTCCGGACGGTC
>JAGBZZ010000305.1 GCA_017652965.1 Clostridia bacterium
TACTTCTCCTCCCCCGCGGGGTCATAGCAGTTCTGCCCGTCGATGGTCGCACGCCCCTCGCCTACAATGGCAATGTCATGCGCGCCGATGGCGCGGATGATGGCGTTGTTCCAGCGGCTGAAGGGCTGGATGGAGCGGGCGGTATAGCCCTCCACCGCCGTCGGTGCGAAGCTCTCGCGATCCTCCTCGGTGATCGGCTCGACGGCGTCCTCGAGATAACGGGTGTACTCCTCGGGGTCGCGCACGCCGAGAAGGCAGGCGCCGTCAAGAAGCCGCAGGGTGATGCGCGAGCGCAGGCGGATGCCGCCCGTCAAAAAGCGCCCCTCGGGGATCACGACCTCGCCGCCGCCCGCAAGATAGCAGGCGTCAATGGTGGATTGGATCGCCTTTGTCGAAAGGCTACCGTCGGAACGCGCACCGTAATCGGTAATCAGATATTTCGTACTCATTGCACTCTTCCTTTCCTGTTACACGGGTCATCTTCTTGCAAATCTGGATTCCAGCTCCTTGACAAGGCCGCGCCCGTCAAAGCGGGACTGTATCGAAAGCTCGGTCCTCGTGACATAGGCCTTCAGCGTTTCGATGATATCCTCATGCGGGATGCCGCGCGCACGGCGGGCAAACATCATGGAGGAGAGCGTGACAAAATCGGCATGGATGGCAAGAGTACGCCAGGCCATCACCTCGCTATCGGCACGAAGCTCGGGATGTGCGGCGCGGAATTCCCCGATAAGCCCGGGAACACTGTCAAAATCGGCGGCAAGCTCGGGGGCAAGGCGGCGGCGCTCGTTGCGCAGGTAGGAAAGGTGGAAGCGGCGTGTCAGCTCCTCAAGATAGGCGCGCACGGCGGGGCCCTTCTCGCCAAATTCGGCCGTAAAGTATTCGTTTGCCACCTCGTCATAATCGGCATCGCGGCACCAAAGGGTGCGCGCCATCATGTACATCGGAAGCCCCACGGGGAAGGCACAGCGGGTGTACTGGCAATTGACCGTGCCGTTAAGGCCGATGTCGCCAAGCGCCTTCATATCGCGCCAGATCACGCGGCAGACGCCCATATAGCCCGGGTCCTTCACGTGATCCCAGATCAGATAATAGTCAAAAAGGAAGCCGTCGCCCGCGAAGACCTCGCGCCAGTCGCGCAGGCAGGAGAGCACCTCGGCCGTGCCGTATGGCATGCGCGAGGCGGTCTTATCCTCGCTCCGCCACAGCCAGCGGTTGCGGAGAAAGGGGATGGACGGCAGGGTCTTTGCCTCCTCGATCCCGTCGGCGTAGGACTCCTCGTAGGTGCGGGAGTTGGGCGCCAGCATCAGAATAAAGCGGTCGGGGTTTTTAAGCCGCGCACGCAGGGGGGCAAAGATCAGGTCGAAATACGCGAGAAAGACGAGCTTGGTCGTGATCCCGCGTGCCGTCAGCTCTTCGTCGATCTCGTTGAGAAGATCCACGTACTGGTCGGAGGGGCGGATATCGCGGCACCGCTCGCACTCGCAGAAATTGGCGTGCCCGTCAGAAAGCCAGAAATGCACGGCCGAAACGCCCGGATGCCCCGCACAGTAATCGGCCACCGCCGTAACAAGCCGACGGCGGACGTCCTTGCGCCCGTAGCAGAGGTTGGTCATGAGGGGGGACCCGGCGTAAAGCTTTTTCTCACCGTCAAGGACGGCGATCGCATCCATAAAATCGGCAGGGAGGCTATCCGCATCCACGGCGCGCCAGCCATCCCCCGCGACCCCGTAGGGCTCGCAGGTCCACCCATGGCCGATGGCCTGGTGGTCAAGCCCGCGCCGCTTCATCTCGCGGACGATCCTATCGTGGATCTCGTCCAGCTCCTTTGGCGTGTAGGGGCCCTTCTCATACTCGGGGTTTGCGGGATCCTCACGCCAGCTGCGGAAGAAGTTGGTCGGACGGAAAAACTGGATAAAGTAGGTGTTCATCCCCACCTTCGGCAAAAAGGCGATCATGTCCATCACGTTCTTCTCGGAGATCGCGCCCTCCATGCAAACGCCGCGATAGCGGTAGGAGGGGGTCTCGGCCACCGAGACGTTTATAGCGGCAGGCGCAAGCGCGCGCTTTGGGATATGCTCGCCCGCCTCGTCGGGGCAGGTGAAGCGACAGCCAAGCTCATAAAGAAAGCGGTAAACGGCAATGAGGACGGCACGGGGGCTGACCCCCGCAATACGGCCGACACCTTCCCTGACGTCGATCTCGATGCGGTCGCTTTCGGGATCCCCGGCAAGGAGCGCAAGCGAGAGCGAAAGCCCCCCCTCACCCACGGCCAGGGTATCGTCCATTGCCGAAAGGCACCGCCAAAGCTCCTCGGCGGCATATTCCGAGGTTTCACCCTCGGGGCGGGACACAAGCTGATAGGTCATAGCACGGTTCCTTTCCTTATTGCACGGTGGCAGTCATGTTTCTGTCTCTTTGACAAAAGGATACACCCTTTCCGCATCCTTGTCAATAGAAAACCGTTTTTTCGTAAGGGAATACAGGAAAATTCCAAGGGATGGCGGCTTGCCGTTTTCTTTCCCCCGCGCGTTTATCGGTTGTGCGCGACACGGTAAAAGAGAGAACAAATCGTAAACCGAAATGTCCTCTCTTTTCCCTATAAGGTCGTGGACGGACTCCTTCGCCCTTCACGAAAGATTCATGAAAAGGATCGCCGCAAGGGCAATAAGGATCCCCAGTGCGCTGCGCCTTGTGATCCTTTCCCCAAAAAGCAGGCTTGCCAGAATCGCGGAGGAAATAAGGTTGGCCGCCTGCAGGGTGGGATACATCTGCGTGGCGGGGATCGCCCCTGCCGCCAGCGTCTTGAAAAGGACGTTGGCATACAAGGCCACCGACATCAAGAGAAAGATCGACACGTGGCGCCGATCCAAAAGCGCGGGATTGCGTCCCGCCTTCTTAGCCGCATAGATCGCCAGCACGGCAAGCTGAGGCACAAGCATCAGAAAATAGGTGTAAAAGGTGAAAACGCTTGCCTCCCCCAGCCCCTCCTTGGTATAGACCCTTTGCATAAAATCCGAAAGCGCCGCACCGAGGCCGCCCAGTAAAAGGGTGACGGCCGCCCGGGGGGTGATACGCCCCGAGATCCGGCGATTATAAAGCGACATGACGTAAAGCGCCGGCAGCAAAAGGGCAAAGCCGACAAGCCGCACAGGGCGCAGGGCGTCCCCATACACAAGGTGGCCGAGAAGCGCCGTGACCACCGAGGCCAGCATGGTGATAAGGCTGAGAAACACGTAGGCCTCGCTTTTGTAGGCGTATAACCAGCTAATGGAGAAAAGCGCCATACAAAGCGAGGAAATACACGCGACAAGGAGGGCGGCGGGCGAGAGCGCAAGGCCGCCTATCCCCACCTTATACAGTGCCACGCAAAGGCCGATCGCGGCGCAAAAGAGGGTGCGAAGCGTGTTGACGGTAAAGCCGTCATACAGGGTCGTGACGTCGCGGCTGACCCGCTTCCCGGCAAAGCCCTTAGTAAGACCGGCAACAAGCGCCAGTGTCAGAAAGAGATACGGCATCACTCCACGCTATCCCCGAAATCCGGCACGTCCAGAGGGATCCCCCCCTGCTTGCAGGATTCGATCGCCACAAGCCCGGGGACGGTGTAGCGCGCCGCACGGGCAGCATTCAGGATAGGCTGACGCCCGGTGACGACCGCCTTGACGAAATCGTCGATCAAAAGCTTGTGCGAGGCCATATGGCCGTTCTGCTTCACGGTGTCATATTCCTTCGGAAGTCTTGCTACCTCGCCCGCCTGCACTGCGGCCGCCGAGCCCCCCTGCCACATGCTGTTGGCCACACACTCCATAAAGCTCGGGTCGCCCTTGTGCGCCACCATCTCGGCGGGGTTCACGTAGTCGCTCACGTCGGTAAGCCTCACGTGCTCCCTCTCGCTTTCCCTGTCGCGCTCTACCAAGATATGCTGAGCGTTACTGAACTCGTACCCGCCAAGGGTGCCGTAGAGGGCCGAAATGTAGGAGCTGGGGCTCTTCCAGCCGATGCGCCTTGCCTCGGTGACCCTGGCCGTGCCGCCGTTTGCCAGCTCCATCAGCACGTATTGATTGGAAAACTCGTTGTCCCAGTAGTTTTGCCCCTTACCAAAGCGCCCGTCCCCCTCTGTGTCACGGTAGCCGAAGCACGAGACCCTTTTCACGTACGAGTCGACAGCCGAAAGGATCATGGCCGTGGAGTGCGTGGGGTAAAGCAGGGGCGGCATCCCGCCCTCCATCGGGGTCTTGCCGTAGCTGATAGCGTCAATGTCGTGGTAGTACTGGGATGCCCCGTACACAAACTTGCCAAAGCGCCCCGCAGCGTACGCCTCACGGCAGAACATGGCGCAGGGGTAATAATAGCAGGTCTCGCCCATCATATAAATAAGGCCGCTCTTTCTTACCCTTTCCACGATCTCACCGCACTCCTCCACGGTCGTGGCCATGGGGACGGCCGAATATACGTGCTTGCCCGCATCCAGTGCCGCAAGCACCAGGTCCCCGTGTAGGTGACGCTGGGTGAAGATCAGGACGCCGTCGATATCCTCTCGCGCTATCACCTCCTCAAAGCTATCGATGATGGGTGTGCCGAATTTTTTCGAGTAATCCTGCGCCCGCTCGGGGATCTTATCGCAAACGTAGACCCTCTCGACCATGGGATGTGCCAGGCAAAGCGGCACAAAAAATCTGGCAAAGCCTCCGCATCCGATGAAGGCTAAGGTGATCTTTTCTTTTTTCATAGCGGTATCCTCACTTTAATCTTTTTTGGCAGTGCCGTACGCGTACCCCACAAAATCATCAAAAAAGAACTGCGCGTTCTTGCTCATCTTAATGGCGATCCGATCGCCGAGAAAGGAGAAATGCATGGTGAGATTTCCTACGAAGATATCCTCGGCGTACACCGAAAGGCGCAGCGTCCTCTCCTCGCACCACTCGCCAAGCACACTGCAACGGTAGCGCATCCGTGCGGTGGGGTCAAAAAGCCGCTTGCCGCTGTACGCCTCGGGAAAAAGGGTGACACGCTCCTTGCCGATCGCAAATTCCAGCCGCTTTGTTTCCCCGTACCGTCTGTAAAGGAGGGCCGAGACCCCGTCGCCTTTTTCGAAGCGTACCGCCTCGATATGCATGGGATTTTCCTCTAAGCCATACTCCCGATCGCAGATCTCATCAAACGGCCCATCGGTCAGCGGGGCAACCTGCGCCCCTTCGTATTCTACCCGGTCAGTGATGGGAAAGGCGGGCAGAATCTCGCCGTACATGGCGTCAAGCAGCTCGTTATAGGTCGTGTCATTGGCCGCAGTGTCGGCCGTGCAGGCAAACACAAGTCCCCGCCCGGGAAAGCCCACGGCAAGCTGACCGCCCAGCCCCTTGAAGGCAAAGGCCCCCTCGGGCAGTGTCCATATCTGATAACCGTAGCCGCAGCGGTAGGGGCTGGCGCCCGCACTGTCCACCGCCCTCGTGAGAGGGGAGATTGCCGCGCTGACGTAATCCCTTGGAAGCAGCTGCTTGCCACCGGCATACCCCTTTTGTAAGAGAAGATTGGCAATCCGTGCGATGTCAGCCGTGGTGGCGATCACACCCGAGCCGCCCCAGGCTTCACCGTCCGGCCCCTCTAAGCAGTAGAGATCGCGGCTCACCCCGATCTCATCGAACAAGGGGCGCAGATACGTGCAAAAGTCAAGACCGCTGATATGCTTGACAAGCGCGGCCAGCAGGTAACTGCCGCAGCTGTCATAATACCACAGCATGCCCGGCGGATGCGTGGGCGCCCCCTTAAAGTAGGAGGCCGTCCAATCGGTGCAGCCCGCACCGTAGATCGGCTTTGAGTATGCCGTTTGCATCATCAGCGCGTGGCGCACAGTCACCTCCTTCAAAAGGGGATGTGCGGCCGCGGTATCAAAGCGATCGGCAAACAGGTCGGTCAGCCTGCTGTCAAGCGAAAGCTTCCCCTCTCCGACCAGCCGCCCGATTGCCACCGCTACCACCGATTTACTGGCCGAATACATGCGGGTGGGAGTCTTTGCCGTGTAGGGCGGGCGGTACCGCTCGGCAGTCAGAACGCCGTTTTCCATCAGTACACAGCCGTGCAAGCGGACAAGGCGGTTTTTTAGCCGCCGCTCAAAATTCTCAAGCAGAATGTGACGGTCCATATCGATCCTCCTCAGGGTTCTGGCTTCATTGTAGCAGAAGAGACGGCGGTATGCTATGGCTGTTTTTCACCGAAAATTGTGTTTTTTGTACCTTTCGCACCATCCTATCCTTGCTTTTTCACCCCCGATGCGGTATACTGGAGACAACGTAAGGAGGTGACGGCATGAAGCTTTGCGAGATCAGCCCCTTTATCCGCCAGGCCATTATCCGCAGTATGAAGCCCGGCCTTTACACAAGCAGAGGCTTAAAAACGCGCGACTGCCGCCTTTTCTATATCCTGCACGGAAACGGTGAGATCATTGTGGAAGGGCGGGCGTATACGATCAAGGCGGGCACGGTGATCCTCTTTCAGGCGGGAACCGAATACGTCTGGCAGATCACCGATATGCGGTATATTTCGGTCAATTTCGATTATACGCAGGCCTACAGCCATATCAAAACCACCTTTTCTCCCCTCGGCAGTGCGGAATTCCCAAGCGACAATTTCTCACAGCGGATCGAATTCTCGGATGCGCCCGCCCTCAATAGGGAAAGTGTGTTTTTTGACGGGGCGGCCTTTGAATCCAGGATCACCAACCTGGCAGTGGAGATCAATACGCAGGGCGCCTTCCGTGACGAGCTGCTTTCGGCGCTTTTGAAATCGGTGATCATCAGCATTGTGCGCCTTACCTGCGAGGAGGGGGGAGGCGAGGCTCACGCAGGGCCGCTCCTTGCCCGCCGCGTGATCGCCTATATCCAGGAAAATTATTCGCGCCCGATCAAAAGCGGGGATATTGCCGCCCATTTTCACTTTAACCCCTCCTACCTCAATCGGGTCTTTAAGGCGCACACGGGCTGCACCGTGCGGACCTTTATTGTGGACTATCGGATCAGCCAGGCAATGGAGATCCTGCGTACCGAAGCCCTCAGCATCAGCGAAACGGCCGGCGCCGTCGGCTTTTCCGACGTGCCGCATTTCATCAAGACCTTCCGCGCTCATACAGGGAAAACGCCGCTTGCCTACCGAAACGCCAAGGCATAAAAAACAA
>JAGBZZ010000306.1 GCA_017652965.1 Clostridia bacterium
AGAGGATTGATCTTACCGCCCGTAAGGAAGCACATCAGCTTACCGAAGAGCAGACCGCCCAGGGTAGAAAGCATGAAGGCACAAAGGCCGAGGGCAATGATCTTCAGGGTGCTGAGAGCAAGGAAGTTTTCGGCATTGGCGGTAGCACCGACAGAAACGCCGAGGAAGATGGTGATAATGTTGATCAGCTCGTTCTGGCCGGTCTTGGAAAGACGGTCGGTCACGCCGCTGACGTTGAAGAGGTTACCAAGCATCAGGAAGCCGACCAGCGGCGCGGCATCCGGCACGATCAGAACGACGAGGAGGGTAACAAGGATCGGGAAGATGACCTTCTCGGTCTTGGAAACCGAACGCAGGCTCGTCATGGTGATCATACGCTCGCGCTTGGTGGTGACAAGCTTCATGATCGGAGGCTGGATCATCGGGATCAGGGCCATGTAGCTGTAGGCTGCGATGGCGATGGCACCAAGCAGCTCGGGAGCCAGGGTCTTGGTAACCAGGATCGCCGTCGGGCCGTCGGCACCGCCGATGATACCGATGGCGGCCGCCTGAGCAGGCGTAAAGCCGATCAGGAGAGCGCCAAAGAAGGCAGCAAAGACACCGAACTGAGCGGCCGCACCGAGAAGCAGGCTCTTCGGGTTGGCACTCAGGGGAGAGAAGTCGGTCATCGCGCCGATACCAAGGAAGATCAGCGAGGGATAAATACCGAACTTAACACCGATGTAAAGGATGTCCAGAAGGCCGCCGGCGTTAAATACCTCTTTGACAACGCAGGACATCTTGATCTGGATCAGGGTGCTGTCACCGGATTCCTTAAGCTTGGCAACGTCGCCGAGGTTTTCACGGAAAAGCTCGGTAAATTTGTCAAGGTTGGTTCCGATCACGTCAGGGTCGAATTTGCAGATGCCATCCACGATCTCGTAAGCCTTGTCACCGAAGAGCGCCTTGACCTCTGCAAGGAAGCTGCTCATTTCGGCGGCAAAAAGACCGGTGACCTCACCGGATTCGGTGAAGCCGATATAGTGGGCATCAAAGAAAAATTCGGAATGGTAAAGCTCCGCGCCCGGCAGGTTGGCAAGCAACATACCAAAGGCGATCGGAATGAGGAGCATCGGTTCAAATTTCTTGACAACGGCGAGGTAGAAGAGGGCGATGACGATGGCATACATGATGATCGTCTTCCAGCCAAAGCCGCCGAAATCACGGAAGAGCTTGGCTACGCCCGTATTGCCCAAGAAATTTCCGATGTTTTGAAGGATTTCAGACATCGGCAGATCTCCTTTCGCTATCAGCCGAGCGAAACGAGAACGTCACCGGCGTTTACAGTAGCACCCTTCTGGGTATTGATAGCCACGACCTTACCGTCGCAGGGAGCGGGAATGTCGTTTTCCATCTTCATGGCCTCAAGCACGCAAAGCACGTCGCCCTTCTTCACGGTGGCGCCGACGGCAACCTTCACGTCAAGGATGGTGCCGGGCATCGGGGCGGTCACACCCTGGGCACCGGCGGGAGCGGCGGCAGGAGCAGGGGCAGCGGCGGGAGCGGGAGCGGCCTTCTTCTCCACAACAGGAGCGGCGGCGACAGGGGCGGCAACGGCAGGAGTAGCGGCAACCTCGCCGGCTTCTTCTACAAGAACCTCATAAGTGGTTCCGTTAACGGTGATATTATACTTTTTCATTTTTTTCTCCTATTCTCCGCAAAGCGGCACTGAATTATTTTCTCTTAAAGGAAACCACGCGGAAGCGGGCTGCGGGAGCCGACTCCATGGCGGCGATGGCGGCAGTGAGGACGGCGATCAGCTCGGTATCGTCGCTCGCGGCAACGGGGGCGGCGGCAGGGGCAGGCTCAGCCTTCTTTTCTACGGCCGGCTTGGTAGTTGCCGAAAGGTTGCGGAAGATCTTTCCGGAAAGCTCCAGCGACAGCCAGAGCAGGGAGAGAACCGCAAAAACGATCAGCATACCCACAAGGAGCATCTGAAGGCCGTAGGCTACGCCGTCTCCGAACGACATCTTCTCGTTGAAGTTGACCTCGAGCAGGGGAAGCAAGTTACCCATATGGCACCTCCTCTACTTACAGGGGATTAACGGTGTGCAGACGGGGACGCACAGTGCCCTTGGCAGAGAGCATCAGAAGGGCAGAGCAAATGCGGGCGCGAAGCTCGTTAGCACTGACGATATCGTCTACCTCGCCAAGCGAAGCGGCGGCCACAGGCGAGGAGAGCGACTTTCTCCAATCGGCAATCAGCTCATCGCGGCTCTTGTCGGGGTTGATCATGTTTGTCCAGGCAAACGCAACCGAGGCCTCGGCGGAAAGTGCGCCGATTTCGGAATCGTCCAGCGCGTAGGCCACGTCGGCACCCAGAGCCTTCGAGCCAAGCAGGGCGAAGGACGCACCGATCGCATGACCGAGGATCACGGTGATCTTGGGCGTGACCGACTTGGCATAAGCCATGGCCAGCTTAGCAAGATCGGCAGAGAAGGGCGCGTTCTCGTTCTCGTCGCAAACGGCAAGACCCATAGAATCCACCAGAGTGACAAGCGGAATGGAGAAGGCGTCGCAAACATCAATGAACTTGGCGGCCTTGCGGGCGGCGGCGGCGGTCAAACGCCCCTCACCCACGGTGTAGGAGGTACCGAGGATACCGCACTTGACACCGCCAATGATGGCAAAAGCCGTCGTGAGGACGGGCGCATAATCGCTTGCCGTCTCAAAGAAGATGCCGTTATCGGCGATCGCGGCGATGGCGGCATTGACGTCTCCGCCAAAATCGCGATTGCCAAGCATGCGGTTCAGGTTGTCGGCAGTGCCTTCCACAACGATGCCCTCGCCGGCCTTGTCGGGGAGGTAATTGAGGAGATTGCGTGCATAGGCGATGGCCAAAGTGCGGTCATCGGCAGCAAAGGAGGTGATCGGCGCCTGCGAATCCTTCGTGCCGGCATAGGAGGAGACGTAGAAATTGGCGTCCTTGGTTTTGACGGTGAAGTCAAACATGGCGGCAATGGCGGCAAAGGAGCCGATGCAGTTACCGGTGATCACGGCGATCTGCGGGATCACACCGGAAGCGGCCGAAACCGCCCTCATGATGCGGCCGTAAGCGGCCAGGGCGGCGGCACCCTCAAAGATGTCGGCACCGGCGCAATCAAACATACCGACAACGGGAGCGCCGTTCTTGAGAGCCAGATCGTAAAGGGCACAGATCTTTCTGGCATGGTTTTCGTCCAGTGCCCCCTTCATGCGGCTGCTATCCTGTGCAAAGGCATAGACAAGGCGTCCGTCGACGGCACCGTAGCCGCACACTACGCCCTCCAGCTCCGCATCATGCTCAAGCCCCTGATACTCACAGAACTTGCGCTTGGTAAAGGCACCAAGCTCGACGAACGTGTCGTTGTCGAAAAACGATGCAAGATTTGCCCGTGCTTCTGCGGTTCCTGCGTTGGTCAAGGTTGCCTTCAACTCCTCGGCAGAGGGCAGAACACAAGCATTTTTTGCGGTCTTGTATTTGTCCAAAGTAATTCCCGATTTGCGTTTTTTATCCGCAAATCTTCTCCTTTCATAAAAAATCAAATGTAAAACTTCGGTGAACCCGGAATTGCCCCAAGTTCCACCAAATATAATATACCACCAAAAGCAGTAAATGTCAAGGAATATTCCAAGAAATGTAGAATAATATATAAAAAACCCGCAGGGACGTCCCTGCGGGTATTCGTGTGTGTGTAGGGCGGCGCAAAGCCCTCAGGACTGGAAGGCCGAAAGCAGAGAAAGGCGCTTGGCCGAGTATTTATAAGCATGCTCAAAATCATGCACCTCTCGGTAGGCGATCTCCATATCCGAATAGAGCCGAAAAAGGAAATAGGCCGACATGCCGCTTTCCCCTTTGCGCTCTTCAAGCGCCAGCAAGCGGGGGATGGCCTCGTGATAATGCCGTTCCTGCATCAGAAGCTTGATCTTCTCATGCTCGGCATAAAATTCGTTGGTATAAGCATAGGTATGGTCGTCGGACATGTAGGCAAATAGCTCGTCCTCGGCTGCTTTTGCGGCGTAATAACGGTATTTTTGGGCTTCAAACACGCGCTTTGGAGAGGGAGTATTCGCAGAAATAGCAAGATATATCAAGGCAGAAGAGAAAATGCTTTCGGTTGGATATACAGTGGCGTCGGCATGCCTCAGTGCCTCCTCAAGGTAGGCGTGCGCGGTCTCCATATTGCCGGAGTGAAAGGCGGCCTTGCCCATTTTTAGGGCGCAAACCGCCAGCATCAGGGAAATCTCATCGTCTTGCGGCACGCGGAGCTCACCTATCAGCTGATAGCACTCTTGAAAATTTTCGGCACGGTAGGCGGCGCGGATATCCCCTATAAGTGCCCTCTTTTTGTACTCCGCAAGCGTCTCGTCGCTATCCAAAAGATAAGCGGCGGGGACATCAAGCACTGCCGCGATATGGGCAAGCGTTTCCAGTGACGGCATGGCTTTCCCCTTTTCGATCTCACACAGCATATTGCGGGTGATCCGCTCACCGGCCAGCTGCGCCTGGGTCATGCCGCGCTCTTTTCTAAGCTCGCGGATCTTTTCACCTAATTGCATACGGAACATCCTTTTTAAGGTTCTTTTCTGATAGTATATCATGTGGGAGGCGGCTTTTCAATACCTCCCGGAAGAAAAGGTAAATAAAATTTAATTTGTGGCCGCGCCAAAATCGTAAATATCATCGATCTCCCCCTCGCTGATGTCATCGGTCAGGCGATTGATCTTGGTATAGGCGTCCGGCACTTCGCCCACAATGATCGTTTCTGCAATGGGCAGCTCCCGCGTGATACGTATGCTTTTTTGCCCTCCGGGAACCAGCAAAAGCACATCAAAGCTAACAAAAAAGTAGATACTGTGATGGGTTTGGTTAATACCGCTTTCTTCAAAGCGTGAGGCGAAATAGGCATTCATGCTTCTGGTGGCTCGAAGCTCCAGCTCTATTCCGCCGCCGGAGGGGATAAGATTTAAGCCGACCAGGGAAGAAAACGGGATCCTGATCCTCATGCTCTCGCGATCCTGCAGGGTTTGCAGGATGTCTGTAAGCAGACGGGTTCTGACGGAAAGCAGCTTGCGGGTGTCCACCTGCAGGGATGCGACGCTTCCGTCGTTTTTGTAGGCCAGAGATACGATATCACCGTATAGTGTCTCCTCCTCCTGCAGTGTCGTGGCAATAGATCCCGTGATCAGCGACTCGACCCGTTTTGTTGCCTCCGCCTCGGCAAGGGCGGTAAGAAGCGGCGTAAGCCGCAGATGAAGCATAAGAATGGCAAGCAAAAAAGGGATAAGGAGGAAGCATAAGCGCTTTTTGAAGGAGATCGGCCGCCGGCGGCGCCGGCCGAGATGACAGTAGCTTGACAAAAAATCACCCCCGCCTACAGTATATGCCGGCGGGGGTATTTTGTGACGGTTACTCCTCGTCCTCTTCCTGTCTTTTTTCGCCCTTTGGCGAAAGTGCAAGCGAGGAAAGAGGATTGTGACCCATAGCATCCTCCATACTGCGGTTGGAAAGATGTGTGTAGATCTGTGTGGTATTCAGCTGCGCATGGCCAAGGATATCCTTCAGAACGCGCACGTCCACGGCGCCACTTTGATACATCAGGGTGGCGGCCGTATGCCGTAGCTTATGGACCGAAAGCCCGCGCTGGGAAAGCCCGGCCCTGTCGAGATATTTGTACACAAGATGCTGAACGGTCTTATTGCTTATGCGGGTATCGCGGTTACTGAGAAACAGGGCATCGGCATCCGCGGGGAGCGGAGAAAGCAGGAC
>JAGBZZ010000307.1 GCA_017652965.1 Clostridia bacterium
ACCTTCGGAATGGAATATCCGTCCGCCCCACAGCCGAAGTGAATGACCGTGATGCCGCTGTGCGGCAGGTCAAAATGCCGACAGAAGAGGGGGTACGGAATATCGAGAATATGAGAAAGAAAGGCCATGCCAAAGCCCTGATGGGCAAAAAGCGCCACGCGCTTTTCGTTCTGCTCGGTCACGCGGTACAGACCGCTGCCCGCGATATGCTGAAAGCCAAGGGAGGATAAAAACCCGTCCGCCCCGTGCCCGATGCGGGCGTACGCCTCGCCGTAGGGGGCAAGGTCGGGCAGGGTGTGCCACGCAAGCCCCGCCGCCACCACGTCGGGCTCGGCAAAGCGGCGCTTCATGATGCGGCTCTGGAAAAACCAAAGGCGCTTTTCATTCTCCACCACCGAAAGGGAGCGGAATGCCGCGCCCTCGCTGATGAAATCCAGCGTTTTGATCTCCTTCCCCAGCGCGTCGGCCGTCGGCTGTGCCGTCTTTTGCGCGCGGTTGGAGGGGGAGGCGTAGATTTCGTCGATGCCAAAGCGGGATAGACGGTGGGAAAGTGCCACGGCCTGCTCATGCCCCACCTCGGTCAGCGAGTCGGGGTTATAGATCGGCTCTCCGTGTCGGACGTAGAAGAACAGCATGGTCTTCTCCTTTATCAGTCGTCAAAAAGAGGGGTGGAAAAATAACGCTCTGCGGTGTCGGGCAGGATGGTGACCACGGTCTTGCCCTTGCCCAGCTTTTTGGCAAGGCGGATCGCGGCGGCCACGTTGGTGCCCGAGCTGATGCCGCACATAATGCCCTCTCGCTTGGCAAGGTCGCGCGCGGTGGAAAGCGCTTCCTCATCTCCCACGATGCACACGTCATCATAGACCTCTTGGTTCAGAATGGGGGGGATCAGGCCGTCGCCGATGCCCATCTGGATATGCGTGCCGATGGCACCGCCCGACAGAATGGCGGCGTTCTCGGGCTCGACCGCCCACACCGTCATGTCGGGGTTTTTCGCCTTCAGCACCTCGCCGATGCCCGTGATGGTGCCGCCCGTGCCGATGCCGGAGCAGAAGCCGTGGATCGGGCGCCCCTCCATTGCGGATAGGATCTCCGCACCCGTGCCCTTTCTTTGGATATCGGGGTTGGCGGGGTTCTCAAACTGCTGGGGAACGAAGACGTGCGGATCCTCTGCCTTCATGCGAAGGGCAAGGGCAAGACATTCCTCAATGCAAAGACCGATGTTGCCATCGTCATGCACCAGAATGACCTCCGCACCGTAGTGGCGCACCAGCTTGCGCCGCTCCTCGCTTACCGAGTCGGGCATGATGATCTTCACGCGGTAGCCGCGCACCGCGCCGACCAGCGCAAGGCCGATGCCCTGATTGCCACTGGTGGGCTCCACGATGACGCTGTCGGGGGAAAGCAGACCTGCCGCCTCCGCCGCGTCGATCATATTCAGTGCCGTGCGCGTCTTGATCGAGCCGCCCACGTTCAGTCCCTCGTATTTTACCAGGATTTCGGCGCCGTCGGGGTCTGCCATATGGCGCAGGCGCACAAGCGGTGTGCCCCCGATCGCGTCAAGAACATTGTCGTATATCATATTCGTCAGCCTTTCAAAAGCATGTTTATATAGTTTATTATATTTATTATATCAGTTTTCTGCGTTTTTGCAAGCCCCCACGCATTTTCTTTTCCGCGGCAGAGCTCTGTTTTTTGAAAAATATTGTTTTTTTGTATTGCAAGGTGTGTTTTTTCGTGCTATACTGGAAAAAATCCACCAAGGAGTGTTGCTATGTACGACTTTGACCAACCGTTTGACAAATGCGCCGTAAAATCGGGCAAATGGCGTTTCGGCCCCGATATCATCGGCATGGGTCTTGCCGAAATGGACTTCCCCAT
>JAGBZZ010000308.1 GCA_017652965.1 Clostridia bacterium
GTGACCGTGGGGAAGCATTCGCGCCTCAAAAGCGCGAATGCCCCACCCCTGTGGGGAGATTTTCAAGAACCCCTTTTGCGAAAGGGGTTCTTGAAGCTGCTTTCTTTCCCGGGGTTTCTTTGCAGAAGCAAAGAAATCCCGAAAAAAGAACAATCGATTTCATAAAACTTCATTCTAACACCTCTTAACACCGCCAAACCCAAATTTAAACTCTTCACCGATCCAAATAACAACAATCCTTATATTTCATGCAAAGAAAGGAAATACTATATCATGGGACTTATTCGTGCAGGACTTACCTCACTTCGCACCACACTGGCTGACCAGTGGAAGGAATATTTTTATTGCGACTCGTTGGACGCCGACATTCTGGTTGCCAAGGGTCAGAAGCGCTCTGATCGCCGCTCCGCCAACCGCCGCGGATCGGACAATATCATATCAAACGGCTCGCTGATCGCCGTCAACGAGGGTCAGTGCATGATCATCGTCGAGCAGGGCAAAATCGTCGAGCTTTGTGCCGAGGCAGGCGAATTCCGTTGGGATTCCTCGACCGAGCCAAGCCTTTTTGCCGGAAGTCTGGGCGAGAGCATTAAGGCAACCTTTGCCACTGTTGGCAAGCGCTTTACCTTTGGCGGTGACACGGCCAAGGATCAGCGCATCTACTTTTTCAATCTTAAGGAGATCGTCGGCAACAAGTACGGCACGGCTGCGCCCGTTCCCTTCCGCGTCGTGGACCGCAACATCGGGCTTGACGTGGATATTTCCATCCGATGCAACGGCGAATACTCCTACCGCATCGAAAATCCCCTGCTCTTTTATACCAACGTCTGCGGTAACGTGGCCGATACCTACGGCCGCAGTGAGATCGATAGCATGCTCAAGACCGAGCTGCTGACCGCTCTCCAGCCCGCCTTTGCACGTATCTCCGAGATGGGCATCCGCTACAGCGCCCTGCCCGGTCACACGACCGAAATCGCCGCGGCACTCAACGAGGTGCTTTCTGCCAAGTGGCGTCAAACCCGCGGTCTTTGCATCGCCTCCTTCGGCGTCAACTCGGTCACGGCCTCTCCCGAGGACGAGAAGATGATCAAGGAGCTGCAGCGCACCGCCGTTATGCGCGATCCCGGTATGGCAGGCGCAACGCTGGTCGGCGCACAGGCCGACGCGATGAAGGCGGCCGCCGCCAACGAAAACGGCGCGATGATGGGCTTTATGGGTATGAACATGGCCATGAATGCCGGCGGAGCCAACGCGCAGGGCTTCTTTGCTATGGATCAGCAAAACCGTGCTGCCCGTGAGGCGAGCGCCCCCGCCGAGGATGGCTGGAGATGCGCCTGCGGCAAGGTCAATACAGGCAAATTCTGCGCCGAGTGCGGTGCCAAAAAGCCCGAGACTGCGGCGGGATGGACTTGTCCTTCTTGCGGCAAGAGCAACACCGGCAAGTTCTGCGCCGAATGCGGCACGCCCAAGCCTGCCGACAACGGCTTCTGGAGTTGCTCCTGCGGCGCGAAAAACAAAGGCAAGTTCTGTGCCGAGTGCGGTGCTAAAAAGCCTGTGGGCGTTCCCCTGTACCGTTGCGACAAATGCGGCTGGGAGCCTGCAGATCCGACCAAGCCCCCCAAATTCTGCCCCGAATGCGGAGATCTGTTCGACGAAAGCGATCAAAAATAATTATCCCCGCGTGTGATGACGTCACAGAAAAAGAACTTACTTCGTGTTATCATATAAATAATCTTTCACATTTCAAACGAAAAGGAGACACAGCACATGAAACCTTTGAAAGGCACCAAAACCGAACAGAACCTGAGAGAAGCGTTTGCCGGCGAGTCCATGGCACGCAACAAGTACTCCTACTATGCATCCAAGGCTAAGAAGGACGGCTACGTTCAGATTGCCGCTATCTTTGAGGAGACAGCCAACAACGAGAAGGAGCATGCCAAAATCTGGTTCAAGCTGCTTCATGACGGCGCTGTTCCCGCGACCGAGGTCAATCTGGCAGATGCCGCTGAGGGTGAGATGTACGAGTGGACCGACATGTACGATCGCATGGCTAAGGAAGCCGCAGAGGAAGGCTTTAACGAGATCGCCGCGCTGTTTGCCGGCGTAGCCAAGATCGAAAAGGAGCATGAGGAAAGATACCGCAAGCTGCTGGCGAACATCGAGGGCGGCCTGGTATTCTCCCGCGACGAGGATATGATCTGGCAGTGCTCCAACTGCGGACACATCGTCATCGGCAAGAAGGCTCCCGAGCTTTGCCCCGTTTGCAAGCACCCCAGAGATTATTTCCAGATCAAGGCTACCAATTATTGATTTGATGCAGATACATCCCCCTATCTTATGGTAGGGGGATGTTTTTGTTTTTTTGGTGCTTTAGGTACTTGTCTTTGTTTCAGATGTTTGCACTTTTCCTTGCTTCTGCAAAGAAAAGATGCCAAAAGAAAGCAGCTTTAAGAACCCCTTTTGCGAAAGGGGTTCTTAAAAATTTCCCCAAAGGGAGGGGCATTTTCGCCTTTGATGCGAAAATGCTTCCCCACGGTCACTATTTTCGGAACGCCCACCCCTAGCGTCGCGCATGCGCGGACTTTA
>JAGBZZ010000309.1 GCA_017652965.1 Clostridia bacterium
CCCGGGACGTAGGGTACAAGGTCGGCATACCGGCCGGAAAGATAACGGCTCATACACCCTCCTCGCCCCGCACGGTGGCCGAGGCGGCATGGGCGGTCAGCCCCTCCTTGGTGGCAAACAGTTCCACGTCCGCGGCAACGGCGGCCAGCGCCTCACGGGTGTAGTAGGTGTACTGGGTCTTCTTGACGAAATCATCCACCGAAAGCGGGCTTGAGAAGCGTGCCGTGCCGCTGGTCGGCAGGGTGTGGTTCGGCCCTGCCAGGTAGTCACCCAGCGCCTCGGGGCAGTGGCGGCCAAGGAAGACCGAGCCCGCATGGCGGATGCCGTCGAGGTAGTCAAAGGGATTGTCCACACACACCTCAAGATGCTCGGGCGCCAGCTCGTTCGAAAGGGCCACCGCCTCGGCGATCGAGGAGGTGACGATGATCTTGCCGTTCTCGTCGATCGAGGTCCGCGCGATCTCGGCGCGGGAAAGGGTGGGGATCTGCCGCTCAAGCTCGGCCGAGACGGCCTCGGCAAGGGCGGGGTCATCGGTCAGAAGGACGGCCGATGCCATCTTGTCATGCTCGGCCTGCGAAAGAAGATCGGCCGCGAGGACGCGGGGATTCGACTTGCCGTCGGCGATGATGAGGATCTCGGAGGGGCCTGCGATCATATCGATCGACACGGTGCCAAAGACCTGCTTTTTGGCCTCGGCCACAAAGGCGTTTCCGGGGCCCACGATCTTATCGACGCGCGGAACGCTTTCGGTACCGAAGGCGAGGGCGGCAATGGCCTGTGCCCCGCCGACCTTGAAGATACGGTCCACCCCCGCGACGTGCGCGGCGGCCAGGATGACCGGGTTCACCTTCCCCTCTGCGTTCGGGGGGGTGACCATCACAAGCTCGCCGACCCCTGCCACACGGGCGGGGATGGCGTCCATAAGGACGGTGGAGGGATAAGCGGCCGTACCGCCGGGCACGTACAGCCCCGCACGGTCAACCGGGATCACCTTCTGCCCCATGACGACACCGGGGGTGTCGTTCAGGATAAAGCTTTGTCTTTTCTGGCACTCGTGGAATTTGCGGATGTTGGCGGCCGCCTTCCGAAGGACGGCCATAAGCTCGGGCGGGGTGGCGGCTACCGCCTCGGCGATCTCCTCTGCCGTGACGGCAAGAGAGGTGAGGTCAGCCTTATCGAAGCGGGCGCAAAAGCGCAGAAGGGCGGCGTCACCGTCGCGCTTTACCTCGGCGAGGATCTCTGCCACCGTCTCTTCCACGTTGACCTTGGGTACAGCGCGCGAAAGGATCTCCTCCTTCGGCGTATCGGCGGCGTTCATAATGCGGATCATGTGTTCTTCCTTTCCTGGGACGCAAGGGCGGCACAAAGCGCGTCGATCGCTTCCCCCTTGAATTTATGGGATGCCTTGTTGGCGATAAGCCGTGCCGAGATGGGGAGGATCTCCTCAAAGACGGCAAGGTCGTTTTCACGCAGGGTGGTGCCTGTCTCCACGATATCCACGATCACGTCCGAAAGACCGAGGATCGGGGCAAGCTCGATCGAGCCGTTCAGATGGATGATATCGATCTCGCGGCCGAGAGAGCCGTAGTAGGTCTTGGCAATGTTCTTGAATTTGGTGGCCACGCGCAGGGTGCGGGTACGGTCATCACGGAAGCCGACGGGCGCGGCCACGGCCATGCGGCATTTGCCGATGCCAAGGTCGTAAAGCTCGTAGACGTCGGGGGCATACTCCAAGAGGATATCCCGCCCGGCTACCCCGATATCGGCGGCACCGCGCTCGACGTAGATCGAAACGTCCGAGGGCTTGACCCAGAAATAGCGCACCCCGCAGGCGGGGTTCTCAAAAACCAGGCGGCGGCCGGGCTCATGGATCGCGGGGCAGGCAAAGCCGGCCTCCTCAAACATCGCAAGCACGCGCTCACCCAGCCGTCCCTTCGGCAGGGCCACGTTCAACATATCCTTCATGCCTTCACCTCCGCAAGCGTTACGACTCTGTCGGCCGAAAATCCTGCCGGCACGGCGCGGCCGGTGCGTACACGCACCCCGTCACGGCGCAGGCTGTCTGCCGCCGCCAGGACGTCACAGGCCGCGTCGGTCTCCCCGTACAGGAGAAAGACCTCGGCATCGGCGGCACGGGGGGCAGCCTTGACCCCCGAAAGCAGGTCAAGATAAACGGCAAAGCCGACAGCCCCCTCGGCGCGGCCAAGCTTTTGCACCAGGCGGTCATATTCCCCGCCCGAAAGGATCCCGGCGGCGACCCCGGGCACAAAGCCGCGGAAGACGATGCCGTTATAGTACTGCATATCGTGGATGACCGAAAAATCGATGCGAAGCCCGGCAAGATCCCCGACCCCGCAAAGAACGGCCGAAAGCTCGTCAAGCGCGGCCATCGCCCCCGGGCAGCCTGCTAAGAGGGTCGAAAGACGGGGCAAAGCCTCCCCGGGCGCACCCGAGGTGGAAAGAAGCGACAGAAGGCGGCCTGCCGCCTCCTCGGAGATCCCCTCGTCGGCAAGGATCGCGCGGGCGCCGTGCGGGTTCTTACTGCCAAGGGCAGAAAGAAGATCGGCACGCCCCCCCTCGCTGACCCCAAGCTCGGAAAGAAGAGCCTCTACAACACCAAGGTGCGAGACGTCCAGAATATAGCCCTCGTCAATGACGGCAAGGCTTTCGGCGGCCAGGCGCAGAACCTCGGAAAGCGAGGCGGTGTCCAGGCTTCCGATGCACTCAAGCCCCGCTTGCTTGATCTCACGGAAGGCGTGCGTGCCCTGCGACACGCGAAACACGTTTTCGTCGTAGTAGAGCTTTTCCACAGCCCCTGCCGTCGGGCGGCAGTTTTTGACGATGGAAAGCGTCACGTCGGGCTTTAAGGCCATCAGCTTACCGTCGGTATCGGTAAAGGTGATGACGCTGTCCGAAACCAGGAAGGCCTTGTTGCGGACGTAAAGATCGTATTCCTCAAAGCGGCTCATGCGGAAGGGGGAGTAGCCGTACGCCCCATAAAGATCGCGCAGAGCCAGAATGACCTGCTCATCGTAGGTCAAAACAGGTGTTGCTTGCCTCATTTCTTTTCCTCCAAGGCGGCGCGGTAGCCCCCGCAGCCGTATAGCAGACATTTATTTACGCGGCAGATGGTAGCCGTGGAAGCCCCGGTCTTTTGTGAGACCTCCTGATACGAGCGGCCGTCCGCCAGCATCTGTGCAACCTCAAAGCGCTGAGAAAGATCGCGCAGCTCACGGATGGTGCAAAGGTCTTCAAACAGGGCATAGCAGTCCTCTACCGTTGACAGGCGAAGGATCGCCTCAAACAACCGATCGGTTGCCGGTGTATGCAAAGAGTCCATACGCATCCTCACTTTCTGTATTACCTGCATATTTTAGCACGCTAAAGCATTAAAGTCAAGGGGTTTTTATAAAAAATGAAAGTTTTTTGAAAAAATCGGCCACGGCGCCGCCCTGCCGTCGGCTTTTCCTATGAAAGCGGCAGTTTGGCACTTGAAAAAGCGAGATGGATTTGGTATAATGGAGAGTACCGGAATAAAACCACCCCCGAAAGGAAAGGGCATTGACATGAGAGATCTCAAAGCCAGGTATCTGGCCGCCAAACGGCGGCTTTTTGACCTTTATTACCGCGCCGCGCTGAATGAGCAGCAGGCCAAGGCCGTCTGCGCGGAGCGCGGGCCGCTTCTCGTTTTGGCGGGGGCGGGCAGCGGCAAGACCACCGTGCTTGTCCGCCGTATCGTCCACCTGATCCGCTTTGGGGATGCCTATGAATGCGACGAGATGCCCGAAGAGGTGGACGAGGGCTATATCTGCGGAATGGAAATGATGGCAGACAGTGCCACCACGGCAGAGCTTGAGGAGCTTTTGCCGGTCTTTACGCACGAGCCCTGCCCGCCGTGGGGGATGCTGGCCATCACCTTTACCAACAAGGCCGCCCGCGAGATCCGTGAGAGGCTTTCGGCCGCCCTCGGCGACCCCGCCATCAGCGAGGAGATCTGGGCGGGGACCTTCCACTCGATCTCTGTGCGTATCCTGCGTGCCCACGCCGAGGAGGCGGGGTATCAGAGCGGCTTCTCGATCTATGATACCGACGATGGGAAGCGGGTGATCTCGGACGTGATGAAGGCGCTGGAGATCGACGAAAAGCTTCTGCCCGTCAAGGGGGTCATGCAAAGGATCAGCGATGCCAAGAACCACCTGATCCCCCCGAAGGATTTTGAGGATAACGGGGACTTCCGCCTCCGCCAGATCGCAAAGATCTACAAGGAGTACCAAAAGCGCCTCCGCGCCGCCAACGCCTTAGACTTTGACGATATCATCATGCAAACCGTCGCCCTGCTTGAGACCCACCCCGAGGTGGCCGAGCGGTACGCCAAAAAGTTCCGCTACGTCTGCATTGACGAGTACCAGGATACCAACACCGCCCAGTTCCGCCTTTCCTCTCTGCTTTCGGCGGGGAGAAGCAACCTGATGGTGGTGGGCGACGATGACCAAAGCATCTACCGCTTCCGCGGGGCGACGGTCGAAAACATCCTGGAGTTTGACAAGACCTTCCCTAGCGCCCGCGTGATCAAGCTGGAGCAGAACTACCGCAGCACCAAAACCATCCTGGAGGCGGCCAACGCCGTGATCGCCAATAACGAAGGGCGGCATGACAAGCGCCTGTGGTGCAACGGGGAGGACGGCGCAAAGATAACTTTACATAAATCCGACACACAGAACGAGGAGGCCGCCTGGATCAAGGATAAGATCATGGAAACGGTGGTCAAGGAGCGCCGCCGTTACCGCGATATCGCCATCCTTTACCGTGTCAACGAAATGTCCCGCTCGCTGGAAGGGGCGCTGGCCAAAAGCGGTATCCCCTACCGCGTGCTTGGCGGCCACCGCTTCTATGACCGTGAGGAGATCCGGGATATGGTGGCCTATCTGCACGTCATTGCCAACCCGCAGGACGACCTGCGCCTTTCCCGTATCATCAACAAGCCCCGCCGCAAGATCGGGGATGCCACGGTTGAGGCGGCCGCCCGCATCGCGGCCGAGAAGGGTCGCTCGATCGCTGAGGTGATCGCCGCGGCGGAGGGGTATCCCGAGCTTGCCAAGACGGCGGCGCGTCTTGCCGCCTTTTGCGAGATGATGGAGGGCTTCCGTCGTGCCGAGTGTGACCTTTCTGCCCTCATCGGCCTTGTGGCCGAGCGCACGGGATACCGCGATATGCTGGTGGCCGAGGGCGAAACGGGCAAGACCCGCCTTGACAACATCGGCGAGCTTCAGTCTGCCGCCGCCGAATTTGAAAAAAGGATGGGCGAGAAGGGGGAGGACACTTCCCTTACCGCCTTCCTTGAGGAGATCTCGCTGATCAGCGACGTGGACAAGTATGACGAAAACGCCGACGCCGTCGTGCTGATGACCATCCACAGTGCCAAGGGGCTCGAGTTCCCGGTCGTCTTTCTGCCCGGGATGGAGGAGAACATCTTCCCCTCCTCGCAGATCCGCACCGACCCTGCCGAGCTGCCCGAGGAGCGGCGCCTTGCCTACGTGGCCATCACCCGCGCAAAAGAGAAGATCTACATCACCCATACCCGTGAGCGGATGATGTACGGCCGCACGGCCATAAATCCCCTTTCCCGCTTTGTGAAGGACGAGATCCCCGCCTCTCTTATCGAGGAGGATCGCCCGCCCCGCCGCGAGCCGTCCGCCGGCTACGTGCCCCCGCGCCGTCCTGCCGCACCGACCCTTTCCAAGGAGTTCAGCCGTACCCCTGCGGCCACCGCACGTCCTGCCCCTGCCGCCCGGGGAGGGGGGGCAGTCTTTGCCACCGGTGCGCGGGTGCGCCACGCCATCTTTGGCGCGGGAACCGTGCTTTCTGCCAAGCCGATGGGGGGCGACACCCTCTATGAGGTGCGCTTTGACAGCGGCGAGCAAAAGCGCCTGATGGCCACCTATGCCAAGCTGACCCCTCTCTCGTAAAAGGGCTACACTGAAAATAAAAAGAGATGCTGTGCTTCTGCATGGCATCTTTTTACGTTTCCTTTCTTCGCCCCGAGGATCTTTCGGGATAACCTTTCTTCAGTTTCATCTTACTTTCGCCACTTATAC
>JAGBZZ010000310.1 GCA_017652965.1 Clostridia bacterium
CACCCGAGGGGTCATAGTCTGCCTCCAAGCGGCGCAGCTCGGTAATGTCAAAGAGGAGAGGCAGGACGCTATGCAGGGTGTCGCAAAGCTCGGGCAGGCGGGCAAGATCGGCAAAGACGGCCTGGCGATAGGCGATCACCTCGGTATCCTGCGTGAAGAAGGAGGAAAGCGAGCTGTTCTTCAGGGAAAACAGCGAGGCAAGCCCCATCTCCTCGGTCACCTCGGCCGAGACCTTGACGGGGTTTCTTGCCGCGGCCTCCTCATGGGCGCGGTCGGGATACAGAAAGCTGATATATTTTTGTTCCACGGGCGTTTTCTCTCCTTGTGCGGCGATAGGAATTTCTTACCTTCAGTATATCACACAATCTCGGAAAATACAAGACGTAACGGCAAAATACAGAAGTTATACGGGAAAGAGCGGGAAACAGACAAAGCTGCCGTCCTGGAAATCGAAATAGGGTCTTACGGTGTAGCCCTCCATCCCCGTAACGTCAAAGCGGAGCGGCTCATCGGTGGGGACAAGGCGGGAGAGGAACTCCTCCGGAGTGCCGACGGCCACCGTGCCGCACTCATGGTTGCGCGTGCCGCACAGGGCAAGCAGAAGCGGGCCGTAGGTGTAGGCCGCCCGGCGGTAACCCGCCACGTCATGCTCACCCTCGTAAGGATGCATGGCAAAGGCAAAGGGGATCTCAAGGGAGATCACGTCGCCGACCTCAAAGCGGCGGAAGAGCGTCACGTAGCTGCCGGGGTCACCGGTGGCACAGACCTCACCGTTCAGATAGACGTCCACCTTGCCCGTGGCGTAGCGCGGGATGCGAAGCTTTACCGTCAGGTCATGCGGGATCTCGGGGTCAAATGTAAAGGAAACCTTACCGTTATACGGATAATCGGTCTCCTCGGTCACGCGGACGCTCCCGTGGGCGGTCTCCCAGTTCAGGACGGCGGAGGCATAGATATCACAGGAAAGCGTATCCTTTGTCATGGTAAAGAGGTATTCGGGCAGCTTGGCCATTGCCATACCGACCGAGCCCGAGCAGCAGTGGTTCGGGCGGATGGGGCCGCGCTTGTAGTTGTCGAGGAACATATAGCTGCGGATATCGATATCCTCGTTTTGCGCCGCAAAGATGATATTGTAAAGCGACTGCTCCATCTCAAAAACGTAGTCCTCGCGCTCGGGCTCCAGGCGGTGCAGGCGCTGGTGAATGCCAAGCCAGAAAACGCTGGTACAGACCTCGTTATAGGGCTGCTCCTTCGAAAGGTAGATAAGACGGTGGCCAAGCGGATTGTCACCAAAGCGCTCGCAAAGGATAAGCCCGCCGCCCGGGTGTTGCCAGTCTCTTCTGTACTGGGCAAGACAGCGCTTGACGGCAGAAAGATAATAGGGGGCACCGGTGTAGCGGTAAAGGTCAAGATACCCCTCAAAGCCCTCCAGCTCATTGCCGTGGACGTGGGGCTCCTTGCCGTGCTGGCGGCGGGTCTTGGTGGCCCAGGGCTCATTCTCCACAAACTGCGCAAGCCGCCAGGTCTCCTCGTAATGCTCAATGGTCTTATCCATATCCTCGGGAATGCCGATCTCGGTGGCATACACGATCGGTGAGGCCACCACCCCCTGGTAAGCCAGGGTCAGATCCTTGATCACCGGAAGATCTGGGCAACGGTTGAACCAATCCTGCCAGAGGCGAAGCATGCGGAAGGCGCGCTTCTCGCCGCTGTTGCCCGCCGCCACGAGGGCATAGGAAAGCCAGATGCGGACGTAGTGGGGGTACTCGCGCTGGGCAAAGTCCCGCTTGTCGATCGGCAGAAGGAAGCCGTTTGTCTCCTGCGAGTCCTCAAGGAAGTCAAGCACCCGCCGCATGCAGGCGCGCGCCTCGGGATCCTCCTCCCAACGCAAAAAGTTGCCAAGCGCCATCAGATACTGGCTGGCCGTCTGCCCCTCGAGATAGTCCTCAAAGACCCCGTCATAGCGCGGGGCGGTGGGCTCACGCCCCGCCTTGACGTCAAACCAATAGCGCATACGGTCAATGTCCAGATTTTTCAGGGTCAAGCGGAGGTTGTTTTCAAAGATCCGGCGAAAAAGGCCGCCCGTAAGCTTTACCCCGTGAAGCGGGGTAAACAGAAGATCCTTGACCTTCATTTTGCCGTTATAGTCATAATACTGTTCCATATCGGTATCCTTTCTTTGCGGCAGGCGCCTTCCGCCTTACTCGCATTTCGGGGTGTGCCCGTATTTCTTTTTGTAAAGCCTTGTGAAAAAGGAGAGGTTGGAAAAGCCGCACAGCTCGGCCACCTCGGAAACGTTATATTCGCCGCTTTGCAGCTTTCCCCTGGCGCGGGAAAGGCGGAGGTCATTGCGGTATTCGATGGGGGAGGCACCGATATACTCCCGAAACAGCCTGCGGAAATTGACCTCGCTCATATCGCAAAGGGCGGCATAGTGGGATACCGGCTCGTTTTTTTGCCAATTGGCCTGCAATTCATACAGGGCGGGGCGCAGGCGGTTATACCGCTTCGGCGGGGCGGCACAGCCCTCGTCGATCTCCAGTAAAAGGCGGTATAGGCAGGAAAGATGATAAAAGGGATGATCCCTTCCCCTCCCTTTCATCGGCTCAAAGAAAGCGCCGATCAGCTCGCCGGCGTTTGGCAGGGCAAGCTTTGTCGGATGGGAAAGATAGGACGGAAGGACCCCGTCCGAAAGATCGAATTGAACGATTCTGATCTCGGTATTCTCGGCCGCGTACGTGCCGGTATAAACAGTGCCGCGGGGCATAAAGACAAGCTCGCCCGCATCGGCATACAAAAGAGCCTCTCCCTCGCCGTGCAGGGTATCGCACATCCTACCGCTGACTACGTAGATAAAGCCGTGCTTTGCACGCCCCGCGCGGAAGGAGTGGCGGTAGCCCATCGGCCTCCCGACGCTTTGGAGATCGATCCCCTTGACGGTAAAATGCGGCTCCTCGGGATAAAACTGATACTTCACACCATCACCTCGCATCCAGTATAACACTTCCCGTGCCGAAAGTCAAGATGGTCGGATCGTGTTAAAAACGGTCGGATCTGCCATTGCACACGCGCGCGGTGTCTGTTATACTGAAAGAGGTGGGGTAGCCTGCGACCCACCGGGTATAAGAAGGGAGAAGACTGTTGAAGGACACCTATTTACTGAAGACCGAGCGCGCCGCGCGCCTGTATTTCGGCTATGCGCGGGATCTGCCGCTGATCGATTATCATAACCATATCGCGATCTCCGACCTTGTCAAGGATCGCCGCTTTGACAGTATATACGAGCTTTGGCTGGCAAGCGACCCCTACAAGCATCGCCTGATGCGCATTTCGGGGGTGGAGGAGCGATATATCACCGGAGATAGCGAGCCCTATCAGAAGTTTTTGAAATACTGCGAGGTGTTCCCGCTTCTCGTGGGGACGCCGGTGTATGCCTGGTCCCGCATGGAGCTTTCCCGCATTTTCGGGCTTTCGCTTGTGCCAAGCGCAGAGACGGCAAAGCGCCTTTGGGACGAGACGGGGGAGCGGCTTGCCTCGCGTGAGTATTCGACACGGGGGATCCTTTCCCGCTTTTCTATCGAGTATCAGTCTCCCGTGGCCACCCTCCTTGACGACCTTGCCCCCTACCGTGCGGCAGGCATTGCCCCTTCCCTGCGTGGGGACGATCTGCTTTCCCCGACGCCTGCCCTCCTTGCGGCGCTTTCCGCGCGTACGGGGCGGCATGTGGAGGATACGGCCTCCTATCTTGCGGCCGTTGGGCTCCTTTTGGATGAATTCCGTGCGGCGGGCTGTGCCTTTGCCGACCATGCCCTGGATGCCGGCTTTTTTGAGGCGGATGCCGACGGCGCCCGCGGGGAGATGCTTTGCCGGCTGGGGGCGGAGTATGAAAAGCGTGGCTTTACCCTGCTTTTGCACCTGGATGCCATGCGAAAAACCAGCACCCGCCTTGCGCGCGCCGCAGGCCCTGCGGGCGGATACGCCGCCGTGGGCGGGAGATTTCCGATCCCGGCGCTTTGCGGCCTTTTGGACAGGATGGAGGCGGCGGGAGGCCTGCCGGACACCGTCCTTTTCCCCTTAAGCCAGGGGGATATGCCCCCGCTTGCCGTCTTGGAGGGCTCGTTTGCCGAGGACGGCCACCCCGCCAAGGTCCAGCTTGGCCCCGCGTGGTGGTGGTGCGACCATGAGGCGGGCATCCGCACGGCGCTCGAGACGGTCGCCTCCTACGGGGTGCTTTCCCGCTTTATCGGGATGACGACCGATTCGCGCAGTATCCTTTCCTTTGTGCGGCACGATTACTTCCGCAGGATCCTTTGCTCGTGGCTGGACGAGAGGTGCGAGGGGTCGGATTGGGGGCTTTCGGAGGGCGAGCTTGGCCGCCTTGTGTGCCTTCTTTCGTATGAAAATGCCAAAAAGAAAATTCAAGATAAAAGCAGGAGCGAAAAGTAAGCATGGAAAACTATTTTGACGGAAAAGTAGCCGTGATCACGGGGGCCGGCGGTGTCATCTGCTCGGAGATCGCCCGTGACCTTGCCGCGGCGGGGTGCATCACCGTGCTGGTGGGCAGAACGGCCGAAAAGCTTGCGGCGGTGGCCGAGGAGATCCTCTCTGCCGGCGGGCGTGCCAGGGTGATGCCCTGTGACGTGACCGACAGACGGGCGGTAGACGAGCTGGCAAAGGCCGTCATGGCCGAATACGGCCGTTGCGATTTTCTTATCAACGGCGCGGGCGGCAACGATGCCCGCTGCCAGCCAAAGATCACCGAGTTTGACGAAAGAGAGCTGGAGGAGGATCGCCCCGCGGATCTTGTGGGGCTTTACAACGTGGATATGGATGTTTTTGAGGATATCCTACGGCTGAATACCATGGGCACCTTCTATCCCACCCTGGCCTTTGCCAAATACATGACAAAGCAGGAGGAGGGGGGCAGCATTGTCAACTTTGCCTCCATGAACACCTACTGCCCGCTGACCCGCAATTTCTCGTACGCCATGTCCAAGGCGGCCGTTGCCAACCTGACCGAGTCGCTGGCGGCCTATTTTGCCAAGGCGGGCATCCGTGTCAACGCCATTGCCCCCGGCTTTATCCTCAATCCCCGCAGCCGCCGCATTCTCGGCTCGCCCGAGGAGGGGCTGACCAAGCGCGGCAGTGACGTGATCAACCATACCCCGATGCGCCGCTTTGGCACGGCCTCCGAGATGTGCGGCACGGTGCGCTGGCTTTTAGACGCGCGTGCCTCCGCCTTTGTGACCGGGGTCACCGTCCCGGTGGACGGCGGCTTTCTGACGCTTAGCGGCGTTTGACGGAGGGCGGAATGATACTTGCCGATTACTTCCGCTCCGAGCATGATGCGGCGTGGGATTTTGCCGTATCTGCGGGTGTTTCCCACGGGGTCATCCGCCTGCCCGAGGACGGGAAATTTGACTATGGAGACAGGGCGCACTGGGATAGCCTTGTCGGCCGCTTTACCGATTTCGGTGTGACCCCGGTGGCGATCGAGCCGATGCCAAACGAGCTGCACGACCATATTAAGCTGGGGGACGAGCGGCGGGACGAGGCGATCGCACGGGTGATCTCGATGTTTCCGCACATGCGCACCCACGGGATCGATACCATCTGCTTCAATTGGATGGCGCACATCGGGTGGCTGCGCACGTCTGCCGATTATCCCGAAAGGGGCGGCGCACGGGTGACCGCCTTTCGCCTTGCCGACTTTTGCCCGACGGGGGCGGCCATCACGGCCGAGCGGCTGTGGGAGAACTACGCCTACTTTCTGCGGGCGGTCATCCCCGAGGCCGAGCGGTACGGCATAAGGCTTGCCCTGCACCCCGATGACCCGCCCCTGCCGCGGCTTGGCGGGGTGGAGCGTATTATGATCAGCCGCGAAAATATCCGCCGCGCCGTCTATGAGATCCTGCCCAGCGAAAGCCTTGGCATCACCATGTGCCAGGCCAACTTCTTTGTGATGGGCGAGGATCTTGCCGATACGATAGCCGAGTTCGCCGACCGCATCTATATGGTGCATTTCCGCAATACGCGCGGCACACCCGAAAGCTTCCGCGAGACCTACCACGACAACGGCGATATCGACATGGCGGCCGTGATGCGGCTGTATGCCCGCCACGGGATCCACGTGCCGATCCGTGTGGATCACGTCCCCACCATGCCGATGGAGGAAAGCCGCCTGCCGGGCTACGATGCCATGGGGCGCCTTTTTGCCATCGGGTATCTTAAGGGGATTTTGGATGCCACCTATAAAAAGGAGGAAGTGCTATGATCAAGATTGGCGCAGAACCGCTGAAAAAGCAGGAAAAATTCTGGAACCACGCCCTTTTTCATCCCACCGATGCGATTGAAGACCCCTGGGGGCGGCGTATCCTTGACCGCATGGCCGAGGACGGTGCTATCAAGACCATCCGCATCTATGCCATGCTGGAGGACATTGTCTATGCCGACGGCGAGGGCAACCTGCTTTACGACTTCCGCCTGAACGACCTCCGCCTTGATTACCTGATTGAGAAGGGGTACGACGTCCTGATTGCCTATGCGGCCATGCCGGCCTGCATCGCCGCCGATCCCTCGCTTTTCAACACGGCCTCCAAAAACAGCACACGCTATAAGGGAAAGCAGTTTATCACCTCGCCGCCGAAGGATTACGCCCTTTGGGAGGAGGTGTGCTACGAATACACCCGTCATCTTGTCGAGCGGTACGGGGAGGGGACGGTGGCAGGCTGGCATTGCCACTGCTGGAACGAGCCGGACGGCGCCTTCTTTATGAACAACCTGCCCTACGGCGAATATCTGCAGAAAAGCACCGAGTACTGCAAGCTGTACGATGCCTTTGTGCGCGGCGTGCGGCGTGCTTCCCCCGGTATCCGCGTGGGCGGCCCTGCCTTAGCCCACGGGCACGAGTTCTTCGACCGCTTCCTTGCCCACGTGAAAGAGTCAGGCGTGGAGATGAACTATATCTCGCTGCATACCTACGGCACAGGGCCCTCCAACCTCAACCGCGGTAAGGTACCCGTTGCCGTGGAAAACCATTTTAACCTCACCATTGACCCCTACATGGAGGCCATCAGAAAATACGGCTTTGAGGGGACAGAGCTGATCATTGACGAGTGGGGCGCATCGACCGCGGGATATTATAACGTCGAGGAGTGCCCGGTGCTTATCTTCCGTGAGCATGAGGTCTTCGCCTCCTACTTCACCAAGTTCATTGCCCGTCTCGTCGAAACCGGCTATCCCTTTTCCAAGCTTATGATCTGCCTTTCGGGGCAGCATGAGATGGTCACCGATTTCTCGGGCTTCCGCAATTTCTTTACCCTCAACTTTATTGCCAAGCCGATCTACAATGCCCATCTGATGACCTCAAGGCTTTGCGACTATCTCGTCAGCGCCGAGGGGGAAAACGAGCATATCTTTACGATCCCCACCACCGATGCCGAGGGCGGCTATGCCGTGATGCTGACCTATTGCGAGCCCCTTTTCGGGGAGGAGCTGCCCCCCGTGACCGAGGAAGTGATCTTTTCGGAGGATATTTCGGATCGCGAGGTGGAGATCTATTGCATCGACAAGACCCATACGAACCCCTCCCGCATGTGGGAGCGCGCAGGATGCCCCGAGAGGACCGAGGAGATGATCCGCACCCTCCGCAAAGAGGGGGAGCGTACCCCCGTGCAGGTGCAAAGCGGGGCAGAGCCGATCCGCCTTACGCTGACCCCGAATGCTACCTATCTGATCGTTACCGAATAACTACGCCGAGAGGAGAATACACCTA
>JAGBZZ010000311.1 GCA_017652965.1 Clostridia bacterium
ATAGGCTTGACTTTTTCAAGTGCCAGTGCATGAGAGGAGACCTCCATTACCACGTGCGTAACGCCGGCCGCGACCATGGTACGGAGAATGGGAGAGAGAATATCGGGATCCGGTGTTGTCATAGTGCGCAGGCGGGCGCTTTTTTCGTCCCCCTCCTCGGGCAGTGTATACAGGGTATCCCGATAGCGGCATTCTGCCGTCCCGATCAACCCTGCCGAGATGCCCGCCGCCTGCAGGATGGTGTAAAGGATGGTGGCGGTCGAGGTTTTGCCGTTTGTGCCCGTAACGCCGATCATGACCAGCTCCTTTTCTGGATTTTTGTAAAAACGGCTGAAAACGAGCGACAGTGCTTCACGGGTGCTTTCTACCCGCAGGATGGGAAGGTGGATATCGGGAGGGATGGGGACGTTTTTCTCCACGATTGCCGCGGCCGCCCCTCCTTCCTCTATCTTTTTCAATAGGGTATGCGTATCAAAGCGAAGGCCGCGCAGGCAAAGAAACAGGCAACCGTCATGCACGGTAGCGGGATCGGAAAGCGGCCGCGTGATATCCAGATCCGCCACCTCCGGATCGGCGGTGTATTCGTTTGGAAATAACAGCTCGGAAATTTTCATGAATATTCCTCCTTTTCTATTCCCGGTCATCAAAGAGAAATCTGACAGTGATGGGGGTGCCGCGTGCTACGGCCGTCCCGGGTGGGATCGATTGTGAATATGCTTTGGGGATTCCTGCTTCCGCACCGGTGCAGGATGCACCGGAAAGGCGTATGTTTAATCCGCTTTTTAAAAGCTCTGCGGTCGCGTCCTTCGGGGAGAGGCCGATCAGTGATGGGACAACGGCCGTTTCCTCTTCCTTTTGCTCGGTATATAGGATAACACTGCCCAGCGTCGCATTCAAAACTCCACCCACCGTGGGCATCTGACGGGTTATGACGGCGTTCGTGTCGCTCCCTTCAAAAACCGCATGAATGCCAAGCGCCGCCAGCGCCTTTTCCGCATCCTTTACCGTCATACCAACGTAATTTCCGACCGTGACCTCTCGGATAGCTTCCTCTTCGCTTTTATAAACCGGATCGTAGCCAAGGTATGGCAGTACCCGGCTCATCATGCGGGAGATGTAGGGGGCCGCTACGGTGGCGCCGTAGTGGGCGGTCGTTGGCTCGTCAACCACGATGATCATGGCGATCTGCGGATCGTCATAGGGGGCGTATCCCACGCAAGAGCCGATGCGAAGCGAATAACCGCCGTTTTCATCCTGCTTATCCAGCTTTTCACTGGTGCCGGTTTTGGCGGCAATGCGATATCCTGCCGCATAGGCATTGCGGGAGGCGCCGGTCCCGGAGACGCCTTCCTCCAAAATAGAGGAGACCTGGCGTGCGGCGCTTTCGGATACGACCTGCCGCTTTGCTTTTGCGGCATACTGATACACGGTTTTTCCGTCCTGATCGACCAGGCGGTCGATCAGATGCGGTGTCACAAGATAACCGCCGTTTGCCACCGCGGCGATCGCCGTCAGCTCTGTCAGGGGGGAAACCTTGAAGCGTTGACCGAAGGATGAGGTGGCAAGCTCGACCGTGCCAAGGCCGGAAAGCGAGTGGAAGATCGACCGTGCTTCTCCCGCAAGATCGATCCCCGTCGGCTCGAGAATGCCGAATTCACTGACGTACTGATAGAATTTTTCACTGCCTATCCTGGCGATGACCTGCATCATGGCGCAGTTGCAGGACTGCTGGAGGCCGTAGCCGTATGTGAAGCCGTGCCCGTGGCCGATCCTGCGCCAGCAGGAGATCCGTACACCGTTTACCGGTGAGTAGCTGCCACCGCAGAAGAAGCTGGCATCGTCCGGGGTGGTCACCCCAAGATCAAGGGCAATGGCCGACGTGACGATCTTAAATGTGGAGCCCGGCTCATACAATTCGCTGACAGCCTTGTTTTTCCACATTTCCTGAAGGTATTCCTTCTTTTTAGCGGTATATTCCTCACTGCCCGGGGAATAGCCGAGTGAGCTAAGGCGGGAGAGTGAAAGGGCATCCGGTGTGTAGGGAGAATTCAGGTCAAAGGTCGGGGCGGTTGCCATGGCAAGGATCGCCCCGGTGTTTACGTCCATCACGATCCCTGTGGCGCGGTCGCGTACGTCAAACTCCTCGATGATCTCGGCAAGGACCGATTCTAACTCGCGCTGGATAAAGGTGTCAAGCGTCGTCACAAGCGAAAGGCCGTCCGTGGCCGGCTCAAAGGTGGTATACTGATAGCTTTTGTCGTTGCCGTGGGCATCTACTGCAAAAAGATACTGCCCATCCTTCCCGGAAAGATCCTCGTTGTAGGAATATTCAAGTCCGTAAAGCCCTTGCCTGTCGCTCCCCGTAAATCCCAGCACGTGTGCCGCCAGCGTGCCGTAGGGATAATAGCGGGATTCGGTTGCCTCGGTGAGGATAAGTCCGTCCAGGCGTTCTTCCTCTATAAAGCTTAGTATGGACTGTACCGTGTCCTCTTCCACGTTTTTTGAGACCGTTTCGTCCAAATAACGGATCTTTTTCGTTTTTGCGAGGACCGTCTCATAGGAAAGCCCCAGAAGGGAGGATAGCCCCCTTGCGATCCGCTCGCCGTA
Organism: Clostridia bacterium; assembly: GCA_017652965.1. The sequence goes on from JAGBZZ010000311.1 coordinate 2,608, forward strand.
TGCGATGCCATCCTCCTTTTCGCGCCTTGCAATGTTTTTGGGGCTGATGTAGATGCGGTAAACGGTTTTATCGGTGGCTAATATCCGCCCCGAGGAATCCAGGATATCACCGCGCTTTGCCGCCAGGGCAGAGGAGACTGTGATCTCATCCATCACCTTTTCCTGGGCGGCGCGGTAGCCGGGGATCTGCAAAAGGAAAAGACGGCCGCCAAGATAGGTGAGGATCAAAGAGAAAATCAAAAGCAGTATGCTTGCGCGCTTGGCGGTGCGCAAGCCGCGTTTGGCACTTGGGGTAATGGGATCCTTCAAAACAACTCCTCCGAAAAAAAAAAAGCGACAGACGTGTGTCTATCGCTATTTTTATTCAAGGGAGCGGGTAAATATTCTTACCCGCGGTAGGGGAGGCCGAGGGGGTGCCGCCCACTCGGCCTATGTTTGGGGAACGGGGTTAGAGGGTCTCGTCGATGTCCGCGGCAGGGGCATACAGCTCGGCCGCGTACGCCTTACTCTCCAAAAAGTCAGGCGTAGCGATAAGGGGCGTGTTGTGATGGAGCCCCGCGAAGAATACGTAGGTGAGGATCACAAAAGAAAGCACAAGCGCCATAAGGGAAGAGGGGGAAATGCGATGAAGCGAAAGGGATGCGGCGCCGCAGGCCGTCGCCCGGTGATTCTTGCCGGCAGGGCGAGGCAGATGATTGGCACGGACGATGAGGCTTTCCGAGGTCAGGCTATGCAGATCCTCATGGGCATCGGCGTGACCCGTGTAAGAGGCGGCGCGGCTTAACATCATTTCTCCCACCGTCTTTCCGCTGTAAGAGAAGCGGCGGCTGAGTTTTTCATACAAAGGATTCTGCATGGCAGTATCGTGATCGTTCATTTTATATCTCCTATACCTTTTCCGCAACGCGTAATTTGGCACTTCTTGCTCTTGGATTGGCCAGAAGCTCATCCTGCGAGGGTAAAATAGGTTTCTTGTTATGTATTTTTAAAAGCGGTTTTTTTCCACACACGCAAACGGGGAAGTCGCGCGGGCACGTGCAACCCGAGGAGGCCTCCGAGAAGGCAAGCTTCACAAGACGGTCCTCCAGGGAGTGGAAGGAAATAATGGCGATTCGTCCGCCCGGCACAAGCGCTCTTGTAGCGGCCTCGATCGCGGGGGTGATCGCATCCAGCTCACGGTTGACCTCAATGCGTATCGCCTGAAAGGTTCGCTTGGCGGGGTGCGGGCCATCCGCACGGGCGGCCGCAGGGATCGCGGACTTGATAAGATCCGCTAAAGCAAAGGTGGTTTCGATGGGATGCTCTTTTCTCGCGGCTACAATGCGCGAGGCGATCCTGGAGGCAAAGCGCTCTTCGCCGTATTCATGAATAATGCGGAAAAGCTCGGCCTCCGAATAGGTGTTTACTACGTCTGCCGCCGTCAACGGTGCATCTGTATCCATACGCATGTCAAGCGGCGCATCGTACTGATAGGCAAAGCCTCGCTCCGGTGTATCGAATTGGTGGCTGGAACAGCCGAGGTCGGCAATGACGCCGTCCAGGGTAGGGATCTCAAGCTCGGCAAGGGTAGCACCGATGCTTTCAAAATTCTTGTGAATAAAGGTGATCTTGTCAAGAAAGGGGGCAAGGCGACGGCGTGCGGCGTTCAGCGCCTCAGCATCTCTGTCAAAGCAAAGCAGTCTGCCGCCGTCTCCAAGCTTTTTGGCAATCTCGTAAGAGTGGCCGCCACCGCCTGTCGTAAGATCGGCATAGATGCCGTCCGGCTTTACCTCAATGGCATCCACGGTTTCGTGGAGAAGCACGGTGACGTGGTGAAAGCTGTTTTCCATCTTACAATCCTATCTCGCGCATCTTGCGGCGCATGGCTTCAAGGTTCTGTGCCTGTTCGGCTTCCTCAGCACGCCAGATATCGGCGGCATAGATCATTACGTGGTCACCAACGCCTACAATGGCCAACTCCTTGCTGATGCCTGCGTAGTCGGTAAGATCGGGGGGGAGAAGGATGCGCCCCTGCGAATCCGGGACGGCAGCAACCGAGTGAGAGAAGAGAAATAGCTTGATATCCCCCACCTCAGAATCGGGCAGCTCATTGAGTCGTGCTTCAAGTCTTTCCCATTCGCTTGCGGGATATACGGCAAGAGCCTGCTTTGTCAGCTTTCTGGTAATATAGAAGGTTTCACCGAGATCATTTCTGAGCTTGGCGGGGATAAAGACACGATTTTTTGGATCAAGACTGTGCATGAAGGTGCCGTAAAAGCCGCGCATCTCGTTTCAACCTCCTTAATTTTAGGGAAAAGCATGATATTTTGCACCACAAAACACCACAACTCACCACTTTGACTCCATTTTACTCCCTTTTGATTCAAATGTCAATACTTGGGAGAAAAAAAGTTTAAAAAATTCTTCATAATTTGCGATTTGTCCGGGTAACTCTTTTTTTGACGCCTTTTTTATCTTTTTTTAGAAAATTCCTGCGTGGCATTTACATTTTCAAAAAGTGTGATATAATTATGAGGTAGAGTATTTTGTGTAACACCGATGGGTATAAGGTGGTGACATATCCCATAACACGGTGGATGCCGCGAAAGGAGAGCCATATGAATTTGCGCAAGCTGTTTGGGCTGAAGGAGAATACCAAAAGCCGCGCGTACCGTACGGCGCGCGCCGTGAAGCTGCACGGGCTTGTGATCCGCTATGTGACCGAGCGACACGACGATAATGACGATGTGATCGGGCGCGGCGGAAATATCGCGATCCATGGAGATGAGCTTTTGGTGTTTTCCTCGGGTGAGATCCTTTTGCGTGCCAACGTGGCGGATCTGGATATCAGTGAGCTGATGTCCGGGGACGGGGTCATACTGACTGCCCCCAATCTGGAGGAGGGAGGGCGGATGCGCACGATGACGGCGCATTACGTCTATCACAGAAAATGAAGAAAAAGCTTTCGCACCGTCTGGCATCTCTTTTCAGATCTCTTTCCTTTGCGCCGCGCCCCCATACGGCGGCTGTGATCCTCGCCGGGGGGAGCGGAACCCGCATGGGAGAGGGGGAGGTTGCCAAGCAGTGGATGACGCTGGGGGGATGTACGCTCCTCCAACATGCGGTGGCCGCCTTTGAGGCCTGTCCGCATATCGACGAGATCGTTGTGGTCGTGCGCCGCGGCGAGGGAGAGAAGGCCGCAGGGATCTTGCGTGCCATGGGCACCAAAAAGGTACGTGCGGTGGTGGCCGGCGGCAAAAGCCGTCAGCAGTCTGCCTATCACGGTGCGCGCCGCGTTTCCAAGGAGACACGGTATATCGCGATCCATGATGCCGCACGGCCGCTTGTGCTTCCTGCCGACATTTCTGCTGCCGTTCTGGCGGCTTATGCGGATAAGGCGGCGTCTCTTGGTGTGCCGGTGGTGGACACGGTTAAGCGGGTGAATGCCCGCCACTACGTTGTGGAGACAAAGGACAGGGATGAGCTTTGGCTGGCCGCCACACCGCAGGTCTTTTCCTACCCCTTGTATATGGGGGCGGCCGTCGGCGCCTTGAAGGCGGGAGCCGAGGTGACGGATGACAATATGCTGATGGAGCGCATCGGCCAACGCGTGCGGATGGTGCCTGCCACCGGCCCGGTTTTGAAGGTCACAACGCCAAAGGATCTGGCATATGCCGAGGCAATACTCCGTCTGCGCGAAAGGGAGGATCGGGATGAAGATTAGGATGGGACACGGATACGACGTCCATCGGCTGGTGGAGGGGCGCCCCCTGTTTCTTGGCGGGGTGCGTGTACCCTATGAGCGCGGTCTTCTCGGCCACTCGGATGCCGATTGCCTTTTACATGCGATCATGGATGCCGTATTGGGCGCGCTCGGCAAAAGGGATATCGGTTATCATTTCCCGGATACCGATGCCCGCTTTGCGGGGGCGGACAGTGCCGTTCTGGCGGCTGAGGTTGCGACTATTATGCGGGGGTGCGGATATCGCATCGGGAATATCGATGCCACGGTGATTACCCAGCGTCCCAAGCTTTCGCCCTATCGGGATGCCATGTGCGCCCGGATCGCCTCTATTTTCGGTTGCCGGGTCGAGGACGTGAACGTAAAGGCTACAACTGAGGAGGGATTGGGCTTTACCGGCAGTGGGGAAGCCATTGCCGTACACGCGGTTTGCGTTTTGGTTGGCGTATAACCTAAAAGGAGGGGGATCTCCCCCCTCCCTTTGCACGCATACGGCGCACCCACTGCACTCACATCCTGTCATTTTCTTGCGGTGCGCCGATGTGCGGTATCTTTTTGGATCGCAATATTATCTTATGGAAAATCCGGGCTTTGTGCCCCATAAAAATGAAAAACGAGAGGTTATTCTATGATACACATTGCTCCTTCGCTTCTTGCTTGCGATTTCGCCGCGATGGGTGCCGCTGTACGCGCGGTTGACACTGCGGGTGCGGATGCCTTGCACCTTGACGTAATGGATGGGCTTTTTGTGCCCAACATCAGCTTTGGCCTGCCGGTTATCAAGGCACTGCGTGCGCACACAAAGCTGCCCTTTGACGTGCATCTGATGATCGTGGATCCCGAAAGGTATCTTGCGCGCTTTGCCGAGGCAGGCGCCGATTGGATCACGGTGCATTATGAGGCCACCAAGGATCCGATCGCGGCATTGACCGCTATCCGCGCCCTTTCCTGCCGCGCGGGGCTTTCTGTAAAGCCCGGGACGCCCATTGAGGATATCTATCCGCTTTTGCCGTATTGCGATATGGTGCTGATCATGACGGTGGAGCCCGGCTTTGGCGGGCAGGCCATGATCCCCGCTTGCCTCGATAAGGCGCGTGCGCTTTCTGCCGAAATTGCAAGGCAGGGGCTTGATATCAAAATCGAAGCCGACGGTGGGATCAACGAAAAAACGGCGGCGGCTGTCCGTGCGGCGGGTGTGGACATTCTGGTGGCCGGCTCGTCGGTTTTCGGCGCTTCGGATATGAAGGCGGCCATGGACGTGTTGCGCGGCGAGTGACTTTTTTTGAAAATTCTCTTGCAATGCCACTTTCTTTGTGGTATACTAGTACTGTAATTTAATAATTCTTATCAAGAGTGGCGGAGGGACTGGCCCGATGAAGCCCGGCAACCTGTTGATTCAAGGTGCTAAATCCCGATAGATGAGAGACAACATTCGGGACGCATCTTGCGCCCCTTTTTTGTAAGAAAACACATTTATGACAAATCAGAGGAACTATGATGAACAAAAAGCTTTTTACTTCCGAGTCGGTAACTGAAGGCCATCCCGACAAAATGTGCGACATGATCTCGGACGCGATCCTGGATGAAATGCTTCGCGCCGATCCTGCCTCCCGCGTGGCTTGCGAGACCTTTACCACGACCGGCATTGTCACGGTCATGGGTGAGATCACGACCAAGGCGTACGTGGACATCCCCGAGATCGTTCGTAAGACCGTGATTTCGATCGGGTACGACCGCGGCGAATACGGCTTTGACGGTAACACCTGCGCGGTGCTGACCTCGATCCATGAGCAGTCCCCCGATATCGCCCTGGGCGTTGACCGCTGTGCAGAGGCGAAGGAGGGAAGCATGACCGATAACCTGGATACCGGCGCCGGTGACCAAGGGCTGATGTTTGGGTATGCCTGCCGTGAAACCGCCGAGTTGATGCCGCTTCCGATCTCGCTTTCGCATCGCCTGGCCAAGCGCCTTACGGCTGTTCGAAAGGAAGGGATCCTTACTTATCTCCGTCCCGACGGAAAAACGCAGGTGACGGTGGAATATAAGGAGGACAAGCCGATCCGTGTGGATGCGGTCGTTGTTTCCTCCCAGCATGCGCCCGACGTTTCGATGGAAGAGATGCGTGCCGATGTGATCCGTGAGGTGATCCTCCCTGTGATCCCTGCCGAGCTTATGGATGATGATACCAAGATCTACGTAAATCCCACGGGGCGCTTTGTAATCGGCGGTCCTATGGGGGATACCGGTCTTACCGGGCGCAAGATCATTGTAGATACATACGGCGGGTATTCTCGCCATGGCGGCGGCGCCTTCTCGGGTAAGGATCCGACCAAGGTGGACAGAAGCGCCTCGTATGCTGCCCGTTATCTTGCTAAAAACGTGGTGGCGGCCGGCCTTGCCGAGCGGTGTGAGGTGCAGATTGCGTATGCCATTGGCGTGGCCAAGCCTGTATCGGTGATGGTGGAGACCTTTGGTACTGCCGTTGTTTCGGAAGAGGCAATTGTAGAGAAGCTTTGTGAGCTGGTGGATCTGCGTCCTGCGGCGATCATCGCCCGCTTTGACCTGCGCCGTCCGATCTACGGTCGGTTTGCGGCGTACGGTCACATGGGACGTGAGGATCTGGATGCACCGTGGGAGAACACGGATATTGCCGAACAATTGAAGACGTTGCTGTGACAGACAAAAAGCCTCCCGCATACCCTAATAAAAACGGGAGGCTTTTTATGTTATATGAAATTTTTTCCCTGATGCTTGCGGCGCTCGGTGTCTATGGGGCGTATGCTCTCTTTTCCCGCCTTTTGGCCTTGTCCGGGGCTGGAAAGCCGTCTCTCGTTTCCTCCGGGATCCACGTGGAATGCGGATTTTCCGAGGAGGAGATCTATGAACTCTTGCTTGCGTTGCGCATCGCCCCGGAGGGGGAGGCGGAGCCTGTTTTACTGATCGATTGCCCGTTGCGGGGGGATGTCCTGCAGGAGCTTTCCGTGCTTGGTGCAAGGATGTATCTATCCTATGAGGAATATTATCATGAAAAAAGAAAACGAACCCCAAGCGAGCCTTGTGACCGTGACGATCTCCGGTAGCGTGGAAAGCGTGATCTATCGCAATGAGAAGAGCGATTACACGGTGATAGAGATATTGACAGAGGACGGTGAGCGTGCGGTTGCCGTGGGGAAAATGCCCTATCTTTCCGAGGGGGAAGAGGCCACCCTGCGCGGCACGTGGACAAGGCATGCGGAATACGGCAAGCAATTCCTTGTGGAGAACTATGAGAAAAAACTGCCGACCGATGCCGCCGCTATCCTGAAGTATCTTTCCTCAAGAACAGTAAAGGGAGTAGGTGCGGCAACGGCCATTAAGATCGTAGAGCGATACGGCGACGAAACCTTTGACGTAATCGAAAATCATCCCGATTGGCTTTCGGATATTCCCGGAATCTCAAGAAAGCGCGCCAAGGAGATCCACGATTCCTTCTGCGAGCAGGCAGGGATCCGCTCTCTTATGATGTTTTGCCGGGACGTATTCGGCAGTGCCGTTATTACGCGCATCTATAAGCTTTGGGGCAATCGCTCGGTCGAGTATTTGAGGGACAATCCTTACAGGCTTTGTCACGACGTGTACGGTATTGGCTTTGAGCGTGCCGATGCCCTGGCCGCAAGCCTTGGCATTTCCAAGGATGCGGAGGAGCGGCTGCTTGCCGGTATTTCCTATCTTCTTTCTCACAACGCCGGGGCAAACGGCCACTGCTGTATGCCGGAGGAAAAGCTGATTGCGGCCGCTGCCCAGCAGCTGGAGGTGGACGAGGCGCTTGTCAAAAGCACGCTGGATACAGCCGAGGAGCGCCGCGTGATCGTCCGTGAGAGCTTTGAGGAGGTCACCTACGTCTATTTCCGCTCTTACTATGAGGCCGAGTGCTTTGTGGCAAAAAAGCTTTTGGCGCTGGACGGCGGATGCCCTACGCTGGATCCTGTGGATATCGAGCGCCTGATCAGCAGATCCGAGCTTGAGGGAGGGATCACCTATGCGCCCATGCAACGGCGGGCGCTATATGAAGCGATGCGCTCGGGTGTTCTGCTTCTGACGGGCGGCCCGGGAACGGGTAAGACCACGATCATCAAGGGTCTTCTCCATATTTTTTCGGGTCTTGGTATGCGGGTCGCGCTGACGGCGCCTACCGGGCGTGCCGCCAAACGGATGAGCGAGGCCACATCCTCGGAGGCGAAAACCGTGCATCGCCTTTTGGAAACCGTGCGCAACGAGGGGACGACCCCGCTGTTTGGCCGAAATCGCGATAATCCCCTTGAGGAGGATGTGATCATTCTTGACGAGGCCTCCATGGTGGACATCCTTTTGGCAGAAGCCTTGCTTTCCGCTGTGAAGCGCGGTGCCCGGATGATCTTTGTCGGCGATGCCGACCAGCTACCGTCGGTGGGCCCCGGAAACGTATTTGGGGATCTTTTGAATGCCGGCGTTTTGAACACGGTGCGATTGGATGAGATCTTCCGCCAATCCCGTGAAAGCCTGATCATCACCAACGCCCACAGGATCAATGCGGGACAGGCTCCCGATCTGCAAACCAAGGACAATGACTTTTTCTATCTGCCAAGAAGAGAAGAGGACATCGCCCCTACCGTGATCGACCTGATGGTTCGCCGCTTGCCGCATGCGTATGGCGAGGCGGTCAAGGATCAGCTTCAGGTCATTACCCCTTCGCGCAAGGGGAGCAACGGAACCGAGCTTTTGAACCGTGCCCTGCAGGAGGCCATCAATCCGCCGAAAAAAGAAAAGCGTGAGGTCACCTTCCGCGACGTGATCCTTCGTGAGGGGGATCGCGTGATGCAGATCCGCAATAACTATAACGTGGAGTGGGTAGAAAATTCCACTACGGCAGAGGGCGTCTTCAACGGCGATATAGGGAGTATAGAAAAGGTGGCCGAGGATGGCGAATACCTTACGGTACGGTATGACGGAAATCGCCTTGCGCGGTATGACCGCGCGATGTTTGAGGAGCTTGAGCATGCGTATGCCATCACGGTTCATAAAAGCCAGGGCAGTGAGTACGGCACGGTTCTTTTGCCGCTCTATTCCTGTCCGCCGATGCTGATGACCCGAAATCTTCTTTATACGGCGGTCACGCGAGCCAAAAACCGCGTGATCCTGGTAGGAAGAAGCGATCTTTTGGATAGAATGGTAAGCAATAACCGCCATTTTTTGCGGTATACACTTCTTATGGAGCGGCTGGCAGGAAAAGTGGGGCGAAAGAAATTTTAATAATAAGATCATCATTTTCTCTTGCAAAAAACGCTTTGATTGTGTATAATAGACCTATCGCTATAAACGAGGAACAGAAATGTACGAAAATATCGGAATCGATCTCGGTGCATCGCGGATCGTTGTCAGCGCGGCCGGGGAGGGTGTCCTCTCTGCGGTGCCGTCTGTGGCAGCTATCCGCCGTCAGGATGGTTCTTTTCTGGGAATCGGTGAGGATGCCGACCGTTGCGCTTCGGAGGGGGAGGGGGTCGTCCTCCGTCACCTGTTTCGCGAGAGCATGGTTGCACCCGAGTTTACCTGCGCGGCTATCGCGCATAGTCTTGTTCGTCACGGCGCGGATCCTAAGGACGGAGGGGTGTTTTTCAGCATTCCGTGCGGCTTCGGCGAGGTAGAGGAAAGCGCATTGGCCGAAATGGCCACGCAAGCCGGGGTAGAGGATGCCTATTTTGTCTATTCCCCCTTGGCGGCTTTGGTTGGTAACGGCCTCGACCCTGCCACCGATGCTGTGATCGTGGATATCGGCGCTATGCGCACCAATATGATGGCTGTCTGCCACGGGCGCATCTTTGGAAAAAAGACCTATCCGGTTGGCGGCGAAAGCTTTGACCGCGCCATTATCGACTATCTGCTGCGCAAGCGCGGGATCCGAGTGACGGCAGAGACGGCCGAAACCGTTAAGATCCGGATCGGTACCGTTTGGGTAGGGAATGAAAAACGGGTGATCGACGTCCCCGGGCGGGATGCGACAAACGGAGATTACTGCACGGTGCGTATATCCTCTGAGGAAATGTTTACTGCACTGGAGGAGCCGATGGCTTCCTTGATCGAAGGGGTGTGTGAGACGATCACGAAGATCCCGCCGGATTGTGTGCAGGATGTGTTTGATACGGGGATCCTTCTGGCAGGAGGCGGTTGCCTTTTGGAGGGGATCGACAAAATGATTGGCGGTGTAACCGGGGTGAATGCTTCCCGGCTCAGCGATCCGCGTGAGACGGTAGCCCTTGGCCTGGCGGCCCTGGCGGATGACAACAAGAGCCTCAAGCTTACCGGCACGCGTAATATATCACGGTATATCATGAAAACGTCGGCATTGCCGAGGAGAGGAATAGAAGTATGAATAAGAAGCAGACAAGGCTTTTTCAGATCATTGCGTTCGTGCTTGCGGCTTTGATGGTGGCAGGCTTGGCGACGACGATCCTGATGGGCATCCTTTGAGAAGACACTTTTACCTCACAAGAAAAAGAGAGTTACCGATGCGGGTGCATCGGTAACTCTCTTTCCTTTTTATGCGTTCTTTTCGATACGGTAGACGGTAGTATGTGCGTAGGCTTCGCCCGCGCGCAGGATAGCGCCGCCGTGATTGGGGGCATCCGGCTCCTCCTGGGTCTCCAGGCAGAAGGCAGTAAAGGGCGCCTTCTTGACCCCACCGCGGAAGGCGGGCTCTCCTGTCAGGACACAGGCGGTGTAGAATTGGACGCAGGGCTGTGTGGTGTGGATCGAAAGCGTAAGGCCGCCACCGCTTACGGTTGCGGCAAGTGTAGGCTCGGTGCTTGCGGGATCCTTGCTAAGGACAAAGTTGGTATCGTAACCGCCCTCCATGTCTCCTATCGGGCGGGGGCTACGCAGATCGTAGGGGGTGTTTGCCACGGGCAGGCGTTTTCCCGTGGGGATCAGATCGGCATCCACGTCGGTGTAGTGATCTGCCGGGATGCAGGCATTGAAATCAAGGACCGAGGTGCCAATGCCGGCAAGATTGAAATAGGAGTGGTTGGTGATGCTTACGGGGGTATCGGCATCGGTGATTGCCGCATAGGAGATGGTCAGCGCGTTCCCCTTTATGGAATAGGTAGCCTGCAGGGAAAGGTTGCCGGGATATCCCTCCTCGCCGTCCGGGCTTGTGCGGTATAACACCAGGGTGTCCTCGGTGGCCTCCTTCACCTCAAAGACCCTTTTGTCAAAGCCCTTGTGTCCACCGTGAAGGGTGTTCCCCTTTTCGTTTTGGCCGACATGGTAGGTCTTACCGTTTAAGCTAAAGGATGCGCCGGCGATGCGGTTGGCAAAGCGGCCGATCAATGCGCCCTGGTAGGAGTCATCGGTCAGATAATCCTGAAGCGTTTCAAAGCCGCATACGATATTGCGCCCGTGGCAGATAAAGTCGGTAATGATGCCACCGTAATTCAGAATGCGGACCTCGATCTCGGAATTTTTCAAAACGTATTGATAGACGTCGGTGTGATCCGGCAGAGTGCCGAAAAGCTTGGGTTCCATAGTAAACTCCTTTATGTTTTGTGTTTAGTCGTTGACCGAATCGGGGGCTTCCAGCCCTTGCATGGTGAAGATCTCGCCTACACGGCGGCGGCAAAGTACCGACGCGGTGATGGCCAGTGCAATGTTGAAGACAAGAACAATGATCCAAAGCGAGGCGGCAACGGGGAGGTAATAGGCGCCCCCGCCAAATCCGGGATGCATGTTCACCTTGGTGGAGGAGCGCGCCAGGATAATATCAAGGAGGGAAAGGGCTGCAGTGGCAATGGCAAAGCCTGCGCACAGGCCGTTTTGCCATCTGGTGGCGCGGCGATATTCCCAAAGCAGGCGCTCCTCATATGCGTTTTGGGGGATCTCCGGCACGTCGTATTGCTGATAGAAGCGGCGGATGGCAAAGCCGAGCAGGAAAAAGACAGCCAGGAAGAGCAGCTCCTTGAGGGCGGCCGTCGAAATTACGGGAATATAAGCCGCATCCGCCTCAGGCACACGGGTAAGATCACTGGCGCTGAATCTTGCGTAAAAACGGGTGTAGAAGACCTCAAAGAGGATCGTAGAGGCAAGATAGAGGGCAGAGACGTACGGCAGGGGGAGATTTCTCTCCTTGTCCTTGAAATAAAAGACAAGAGAAAGCAGAAGCATGACGCCGGCAGAAAGGTAATCCGGCAGAACCGAGGTGTGGTCGGCCACAAAATCGATAGAGAGGATAGCGGCAAAGGCAAAGAGAACATAGGGGAGGGAAAGCTGAATGCGCCGGCTTTCGCGGTTGAGCATCTCGGCGTCGTTCGGCGGTGCCAGCGCAAGGATCCCCTCATCCTTGGAAAGCCCGCGCAAATAGTGAAGGATGGCGACAAGCCAGACGATGCCCATGGCAAGGGCAAGGAGGAAGGCGCAGGTCAGCAAAAATGCGTACTGTGTATTGGTGATGGTCATGCCCTTTCCCGTCAGAGGATCGTATTCCAAAAGGAAAACAAAGTCCGGCAGGGTGGAAAGAAGGGCGCGGATCACAAGAAAGATATAGGTAATGGTGCGAACCGCCTCGACACGCTTCGGGAATCCTTCGCAGCGGATGGCGGCGGTGCATTCAAAGCGCTGGCCGAGGTAATAAAGCCCCTCGAAAAGATGGGTAAAAGCGGGAAGCAGGAAAATAATCTCCACCACGGCAAAGGATAGCGAAAAGAGGGAGATCGTGATCCGCTGAGAGGCCATTACCAGCATGACAAACAGTGCGGGTATCTTGATAAGCGATATGTAAAACAGCTTGCGGAAGGCATCGGATGCCTCTCTCATATACGGCACAAAGGCCGTCAGAGGGCGAAGTGAAAAAAGGATCAGGGCATACGCAACGGCATCCGGTAAGATGTCAAGGATCGTGACGTTCGGGTTGAAGAGAAACCAAGCGGCTACAATAAGCAATCCAACGGGAAACAGCTTGTTTTTGAACTTCATTTTTTCTTTTTACGCTCCTTTTTCAAACGTTTTTCCTCACGGTATGCCGCATCGCTTTCGCGACGGCGGTGCAGGCGGCGCTCCTCCATGTCATCCAGCCATTTTCCAAGGCGGTTGAGGGCAGGGATGCCGGTATCCTTGCGGTTCATCTCCAGATCCTCCGGCAGGCAGATCCACATATAGAAGCCGTAGATCAGCGTGGCGTTTAGGAACATGACAACGATCCCCACAAAGAGGAGGACGACGCTGGAATAGAACAAAAACTGCTTTGCGGACTCCGGGAACATCTCCAGTCGCGCAAGGAGATAGAGGGTGTAATATACGAGCGAGAAAATGCGATTTCGGAAGGCCTTGACCTGTAGCATCGGGACCTCGGTTTCCTTTGCCATTGCTTCAAGCCCGCGCAGGAGAAAATAGTGCAAAAGGATCTCAAAGACGGCGGCAGTGAAGGGGAGAAACCGGAAAAGCGAATCGCTGATCTCGGGCGAAAGCATATCGAAAAACGAAAGCGTTTCACAAGTGAAATAGAAGAGCCCGAATACCGATGCGGCGGCCGACGTGACAAAGGTTCTTTTCAGATCCTTGTTGTATACGCCAAGCTTTGTCATGGCATACAGGATGATCAGATAGGCAAAAAATCTGGTAAATCCCGCGTATACCATGGTATTGAAAAGAAGAAGATATCCGAAAAACAGGATGCCAAAGCCCATAAAAGGTCTCCGTTATTCCGCCGCAGAGCCACCGCCCTGGGCGGCGCCGCAGCATTTTTTGTATTTTTTCCCGCTTCCGCAGGGGCAAAGATCATTGCGCCCAACCTTGGTGGTACGCGCGGGGGCGGGCTTTTGCTTGGGAGGCTTGCCACCGGCAAAGCCCTCCACCAGGGGCGTGGCGACCTCGCGCCGCACGATCGGCTTTTCCTTGGGTCTTGCGGCCAGGAGGAGGCGGACGGTGCGGATGCGGATCTCGTCGATCATCTCGCCAAAGATCTCGTTGCCCGCAATGCGGAACTCGTTGACCGGGTTGCGCTGGGCATACGCATTGAGACCGATAGAGCCCTTCAGATCCTCCATGGCGTCAAGATGCTCCATCCACAAAAGGTCCACGTTGTGAAGCAGGATCACGCGCTCTACCTCACGGAAGGCTTCCTTACCAAAGAGTGCCTCCTTTTCCCGATAGAGTGAGAAGGCGGCTCTTGTCAGCTCCTCCTCAATCTCCTCGGCCGAGGGGATCTCGTCCGGGGAGTTATAGCGGAAGGAGGAGGCCGTGGTCAGAAGCCCGATAAAACGGTTGCGAAGCTCGTCGATATCCCAGGCTTCCTTGTCATGTCCCTGCAGGGTAGCGGCGACAGCCTCTGCCACCGTTTGCTCGATCATGTTGGAAATGGTTTTGGAAAGATCCAAGCCGTCCAGCACCTCACTGCGTTGCTTGTAGATGAGGTGACGCTGCTGGTTCATAACGTCGTCATAGGTCAGCACGTGCTTGCGGCGGTTGAAGTTCTGGCTTTCGATGCCGCGCTGTGCCCGCTCAATGGTCGAGGAGAGAAGGGCGGCAGTGATCGGCGTATCCGGCTCCTTTGCCCAGCTTTGCGCGATGGAGCGCACAAGCTCGTTACGGGAAAAGAGGCGAAGCAGATCGTCCTCCAGCGAGAGATAAAAGCGGGATTCGCCGGGGTCGCCCTGGCGGCCGCTTCGGCCACGCAGCTGGTTGTCGATGCGGCGGCTTTCGTGTCGCTCAGTACCCAGGATGAAAAGGCCGCCGGCCTCTCTGACCTTTTCGGCCTCGGGGCGGATCTCCTCGCGGTATTTTTCGTAGAATTCACGGTAGGCACGGCGGGCCGCCAGGATCTCCTCGTCCTCTGTCGGGGTGGTGGAGGTGGCCGCCGCGATCAGATCCTCTCTGTAGTCGGCGCGGCGCATGGCCGTGCGGGCAAGAAACTCCGGGTTGCCGCCCAGCATGATGTCGGTACCGCGCCCGGCCATATTGGTGGAAATAGTAACCGCACCCAGCTTGCCGGCCTGGGCGATGATCTCGGCTTCCTTTTCATGGTGCTTGGCGTTCAGCACGTTGTGGCGGATGCCGTTCCTGTCAAGAAGGCGGGAGAGATACTCGGATCTTTCAATGGAAACCGTACCCACCAGCACAGGCTGTCCCTTTTCGTGGCAATCGCGGATCTGGCGCAGGATCGCACGGTCCTTGGCCTCGGCGTTTACGTACACGGCATCGTGATGATCAATGCGGATCATCCGCCGGTTCGGCGGAACCTCTACTACGTCAAGCGCGTAGATCTCGCGGAATTCCTCGTCCTCGGTCAGTGCGGTACCCGTCATGCCCGACAGCTTGCGGTACATACGGAAATAGTTCTGGAAGGTGATGGTGGCCAGCGTTTTGGATTCCTTTTCGATGTTGACACGTTCCTTCGCCTCGATTGCCTGGTGCAGGCCTTCGTTATATCGGCGCCCCGGCATCAGACGGCCGGTAAAGGCATCCACAATGATGACCTCGTTGTCCTTCACCACATAGTCAATATCCCGCTTCATCACGCCATGGGCATGGATAGCCTGGTTAATGTGGTGATACAGTGTGGCATTTTCGGGGTCGGAAAGGTTCTCAATACCAAAGAAGCGCTCTGCCTTTACGATGCCGGAGGGGCAGAGAATAGCATTTCTCGCCTTCTCGTCCACCACGTAGTCGCCGTCCAGCGATTCGTGATCCTCCTTGTCGTCCAGCTCCTTGACGACGCATTTTTTAAGGGCGCGGGCAAACTTGTCGGCACGGTCGTAAAGCTCGGTGGAGGCTTCGCCCTCGCCGGAGATGATCAGCGGTGTTCTGGCCTCGTCGATAAGGATAGAGTCTACCTCGTCCACGATGGCAAAGGCATGGCCGCGCTGTACCAGATGCTCCTTGTAAAGCGCCATGTTGTCCCGCAGAAAGTCAAACCCGAATTCATTGTTGGTGCCGTACGTGATATCGGCGGCATAGGCCGTCTTTTTTTCGTCAGGCATCTGCCCATGGACCACAAGACCGGTCTTAAGTCCCAAAAAGGCGTATACGCGCCCCATCTCCTCGCTGTCGCGTCGGGCAAGATAATCGTTGACCGTGATTACGTGTACGCCGTTGCCGGTCAGGGCATTCAGGTAGGCGGGCATGGTGGCAACCAGCGTTTTACCCTCGCCGGTCTTCATTTCGGCAATGCGCCCTTGATGAAGCAAAATACCGCCGAGAAGCTGCACGTAATAGGGGCGTTTGCCAAGGACGCGGGCATCCGCCTCGCGCACGGTGGCAAAGGCTTCTACGAGGATATCATCGGTCGTTTCTCCTGCGGCAAGGCGTGCGCGGAAGACGTCAGTCATGGTGCGCAGCTCGGCATCGGTCTTTGCCGCGTATTCGTCCGCTAAGGCCTCGATCTGCGTGGCGATCCTTTTGATCCTTTTGATCTGGCGTTCACTGTAGGTACCGAAAAGCTTTTTGAAAAGTCCCATAGGTTGTTGTGTGCCGCAGGGCACCCTCCTTTGCGTGGTTGGGGCGTGTAGACGTAAATATATGATATTATATCATATAAAGTGGAAAAATACTATACTTCTTGAAAATGTTTATTGACATTTTACAAATTTGTTATAAAATATAAAAAGAACGGAAATGCCGAAGGAGTAGAAAATGAAAGAGATCAATATTGTGCTTCATTGCCCCGAGATCCCGCAAAATACGGGGAACATTGCGCGCACCTGTGCCGCAACGGGGGCGGCACTGCATCTGATACGGCCACTTGGATTTGAAATTGACGATAAAAAGCTGAAGCGTGCGGGGCTGGACTATTGGCATTATTTAGACATCACCTTTTATGAAAACGAGTCGGATTTCTTTGCCAAAAATCCGGGTGCCGAGATCTACTATTTTTCTACAAAGGCGCCGCGCGCCTATACCGAGATCACCTATCCCAAAACGGTGTTTCTGATGTTTGGTCGGGAGACACGCGGCCTTCCCGAGGAGCTTCTTGCCGCGCACCCGCAGGAAACCGTGCGGATCCCGATGCTTCCCGGTCTTCGCAGTCTCAATCTTTCCAACTCGGCGGCAATCGCCGTATACGAGGTGCTTCGTCAGCGCAATTTTTCCTCTCTTCTGGCCGAGGGAACCCCTACGACCTTCTCCTGGTGATTTTATGTATTCGGGCCGCGGATCGCGCGGCCCGTTCCTTTTGCTTTTGGGCAGTATAAGGTTTTGCTCGGTGCAAAGAAAAAATCGGGATTTTGGTGCGGCACAAAAGGAAAAAAGACCCTTATTTGAGGGTTTTTTTCATGTCTTCCTGCCGCTTTTTCGCTTTCTTAAGAAAAAAGCAATTTTTTTTGAAAAAGGGCTTGACAAACCGAACGAAAGAGTGTATAATAACAAACGTCGCGAGAGTGGCGGAACTGGCAGACGCGCACGTTTGAGGGGCGTGTGGTTTATCCGTACGGGTTCAAGTCCCGTCTCTCGCACCAATTAAAAACGAACTTTTGTCTACCGGATAAAAGTTCGTTTTTTTCGTCTTTTTGGGCGTTTTTGAGGCAAAATCACGCTAAATCAAGGGAAACTACATAAAAATCGGAGTCGGAACGGCTGAAAATGCCGCTCCGACTCTATTTTTATGCCCGAAAAAGCAAAAATTGCTGGTGAACTTTGTGTCGTTCTTTGCTCAAATAAAGAACGACAAAAACATTGCATCGTGACAGAGTTGAACCTAAATGCTTGTAAAATATTTCAAACAAGGACAAAATTGTCCCCGTTTCTTATTTACAAAAGAGATA
>JAGBZZ010000312.1 GCA_017652965.1 Clostridia bacterium
AGAGGATAAGCAGGCACACGTCCCCGAGGATACGGAGGGTGCGGGCGCGGCACGGGGTGCGCTCGGCAAGCGCGCGGAGCTTCGGCAGGATCGGGGTCGCGGCGACCGCGGCGACGGCAAACACGAGAATCGAGATCGTGCCGACACCGGCCTGCGAGAGGAGCAGGACAGCAGGCTTTGCCCCGTTGCCCTGGAAGCCGTAAGCGCCGAACATCGCCCGGGTGAACTCCAGGATCTCGCCAAAGCTCTCACAGCGGAAGATGACCCAGCCGTAAACGATGAGGAGCAGGGCATAGAGGTTTGAGAGGACCGGCACCCGCTCGAGGAGCTTCCCGAGGAAGAGCTTTTCAAGCAGCAGGATCGCGGCAAAGTAAAGCCCCCAAAGCACAAAGTTCCACTGGGCACCGTGCCAAAGGCCGGTCAGAAACCAGACGACGAGGATGTTGAAGACCCATCTTACCCGCGAGCAACGGTTACCGCCGAGCGGGATGTACACGTAATCCCGGAAGAAGGTGGACATCGAGATGTGCCAGCGCCGCCAGAACTCGGTGATGCTCCGCGAGATGTAAGGGTAATTGAAGTTCTCAAGGAAGCGGAAGCCCATCATACGGCCGATGCCGATGGCCATATCCGAGTAGCCCGAGAAGTCAAAGTAGATCTGCATCGTGAAGGCGAGGATCACCGCCCAAGAGCCAAGCACCCCGAGGTAGGAGATCTCGGCCGCGGCGGCTGAGGAGTTCTGGGGGTTGTAGAGCGTGTCGGCCACCGCCCCCATGGTATTGGCGATCAGCACCTTTTTGGCAAGGCCGATGAGGAAGCGGCGCAGGCCCATCGCAAAATCATCGACCGTTTCGGTACGGCAGGAAAGCTCGGCCTCGACCGTTTCGTAGCGGACGACAGGCCCTGCGACCAGCTGGGGGAACATCGTCACGTAGGTCGCAAAGTTGGCGATATCCCGCTGGGGCTGTACCTTACCGCGATAGACGTCGATCGAGTAGGACATCGTCTGGAAGGTGTAAAAGGAGATACCGATCGGCAGGGCGATGTGCGCCAGCGGCAGGTTTACGAAGGGCAGAAGGTTCAGGGTGCTGAGGAAGAGGTCGAGATACTTGAAGACGCCGAGAAGCCCGAGGTTCCCGATGAGCGAGACGGCGAGCCAGGCCCGCCGCCCGCGGGCGCTCCCGCGTGCCGTTGCCCGCCCGATGCCGAGCCCGCAGGTGTAGTCAAGGGCGGTCGAGTAGACCATCAGAAGGACGTAGACCGGCTCGCCCCAGGCGTAGAAGAGGAGCGAGAAGAGGAGCAGGGTGATGTTTTTGCCCCGCAGGCCGAAAAGCTTCCCAAAGAGGTAGTAGCAAAGGAAGAAGAGGGGCAGGAAGAGGAAGACGTAATAAAGCTGTGAAAATTCCATGCTCAGTCCTCCTCTCTTGCACGCCAGGCGCGGTCGGGGTAGATGTCGATAAAGCCGGACGGCCAGGCCGTGCCGTAGCCCTGGATGACCTTGACGAACTCCTCAAGGACGATAACGTCGGTGATGTCGTTTTCGCGGATGAATTCATCGTAGTAGAGATCATCCGGGTCGGCGTTGAAGCTTCTGTCCTCGTAGCGGACGTAGGTGGTATCAAAGCTTGCCGCCACAAGCTCAATGAGCGGCAGGGAATAGGAATCGCCGATGAGGAGCAGGTTGCGCCCGGTGTTGTTCCCGGGATACACGATCTTCTTCGGCACGCGGAAGAACTCGGTATAGTGGTTGTAGCCCTTTTTGGTCTCGTATCTGCCGGCCTCGTAGATGGCCAGGCGGTCGGCCTGCGGGACGGTTGCCCCGTAGGTGATGGCCGTGTCGATCTCAAGTCTGTGCGCGGGCAGGTCAAACATATAAACGCCAAAGGGGTCAACGGCCGCATAGGTGGCCTCCTTGCGGGAGAGCGAGCCGTAGAAGGGGACGTCGGGGTAGTAGTAGAGGCCGTCAAGCGGCATTGGCGCTGCGTCGGCGTAGTTCTCGCGCAGCATAGCCATGATGCGGTAATAGGCCTCCATCACGCCGGTGTGGTTCCAGTGATGGTCGGTGATGTAGTACTTATTCGCATAATCGGTGAAGGAGTTGATCTCGATATCCGCCGTCTTGACCGAGGCGGGCAGGCGCGAGAGGAAGTCCTCATAGATGTAGGAGGCGTCCTCCTCGGGGAAGAACTCCTTAGCAAGGGCGGTCGTTTCCATATTGCCGGTAAAGGCAAAGTACCAGTTGACCTCCCGGTTCTTCGATACCATCGCGTCGATGAGGTCGGTGGTGTCCAGCATCCGGTTAAAGAGGCGCTCGCGGTCCATGGCGATGATCCGCACGATCGACATATCCTTCGTCCCGTCGGGATAGGTGGCATTCATCGCATAAATGCGGAAGCCGTCTCCGCTCGGCCGTGACAGGAGAGTGGCCGAATAGCGGGTGCCGGCGGGGTCGCGCACCGTTTCGGGGGTGGGAAGGCCGAGGATCAGCTTCGGGGTGAAGTTCATCTTCATCGTGTGGGTACAGCGCACACAGCTGTGAAGGTCATACCCCTCCTCGTACACCGTCGGGGCAACGGTGGTCACCGCGTAGCTGTGGCCGAGAGGGGCGACCGCGTCCACCGTCTCCTCGCCGTGGCAGCTGTCACAAACGTGGCGGGTATAGCCGCCGGTGCGGCAGGTGGCGGCCACGATCTCGCTGAGGTAGCGGTGGCCGGACGGGAGGGTCGGCGTATCACGGCGGACGTCCCCGCAGACCGTGCAGGTCCGCTCGGTGTAGCCGGCTTCGCCGCAGGTCGGGGCGACGGTGCGCACGGTATCCTTGTGGATATGCCCCGCGGCCTCGTCCGCCCCGGTCCTAAACTGCTTGTCACAGCCGGTGCAGTCGTGGGTGACGTAGGCCTCCGCCCCCCCGGCGGCCTGGTGGAGGGTCGCGGTGTAGGTGTGCGTGACGGGGGTGCTCAGCACGTACTGCTCCCCACAGCCCTCGCAAAGATAGTGGAGGTTCCCCTCGCTGTCGCAGTCGGCGGGGCGCTCGGTCACAAGACGGAAGGTGTGGCCGGTGGGATCCTGCTTATCGGTGAGGATCACGGTGTGGCAGGTCACGCAGGACTTCGGCGTATAGCCGTAGGTATCGCACCCGATGGGCACCGTCGCGCCCACCGCATCAAAGGTATGGCCGAGGGCGGGGGTGGGGGCGACCTGCTCGCTCGCCTCGCACAGGCGGCAGACCTTCAGGGTGTAGCCCCCCTCCTCACAGGTCGGGGACACGACCGTCTCAGAAAAGACGTGGTGGCAGACCTCGGTGAGCATCCCGCGCCCACGCTCGGCCAGCCAGTCGATGACCGGGCGGTCGATCTTGGACTTTAAGGGCTTTGCGGTGTTCGTGATGTTAAGAAAGCCCGGGAGATAGTTGATGTAGGTGTCCTTGATGGCGACCTTGGCCCGCTCGATGGCCGTCAGCGGGCCGTAAAGGAAGCTCCCCTCGGGGTAGGTCTTGTCGGGGGTGATCGCATTCCCGACGTTCTCCTTCGGCAGGATGCCCGCCTTGGTCAGAAGCAGGGTGGTCGGTGCGCCGATCATCATCAGAAGGAAGATGACCGAAAAGAGAATCGCGAACCACTTGTTTTTCATAGGTGGTCTCCTTAGTGTGTTTTTTGGAAAGATCAGAGATACTGCCCGATAAAGGCGGCGTTGTGGGTGGCGGCGGCCTCGATGCCCGCCGGCGTCAGGTGGATCTTATCGTCACAGATGTAGGCGGGGATGTCACGGGCGATGACGCTGTGCAGGTCGTTGATGACCACCCCAAGCTCGCGCAGGGGCGGTACGACCGCCGCGTTGGCCGCCGCGATCATCTCGTTGCGGTCGTAGGGGTTTTCGGGGTGGACGGGGGTGGTGGTGGCAAAGATGAGGGTCTTCGTCATGGTGAGCAGTCGGCGGGCGTTGGCCAGCACCGTCTCCACGTACTCGTCAAGCGGGGTGAAGGGCCCCTCGCCCCACAGGTCGCAAATGTCCCAAAGGCCGTTGTTGTAGTGGATGACCTCGCATCCCGCAAGCTCCCGTCTCATATCCCATATAAGGCGGGAGGTATACTTGGCAAAGCGGCAGTTGTCGGTGGGGGAGACGTAGGTGTAGCTGTCCCCGAGCAGCTCCTGCGTGCGGGGGGTGTAATTCATACGGATCGAGTCACCGAGAAAGGCAATTTTTTTCATAGACACCTCTTTTGACGATGTAAAGTTATCCTCAGTATAACACGCGTGCGCGTGAAAGTCAATAGCCGAAGCGGTATCCTTGGAAAGGCAACCTCGCCCTCGGGGACGGTTATGGCAAAGAGCAAAACAAAAACCACGCGTGCGGAGCGTGGTTCGAAAAAGGCTATTGCCGGTGAACAGAAACAAAGGATGTGGCGATTTCGTTGAGGGGGCCATTATGGGGAAGGCTCCCTTGTGTAAAGGGAGCTCCTGCGAAGCAGGTGAGGGATTGTGCCGCTTTGAAA
>JAGBZZ010000313.1 GCA_017652965.1 Clostridia bacterium
CGGCACCCAAGCTCATAAAGGAAGCGGTAAACGGCGATCAAAACGGCGCGCGGGGATACGCCCGCAATGCTGCCGACACCGTTCCTGACCTCGATCTCGATGCGGTCACAGGTGGGATCCCCCTCAAGAAGCGAGAGAGTAAGGGCAAGCCCGCCCTCCCCCTCGGCGAGGGTCGGATCCATCAGGGAAAGATAGCGGAAAAGCTCCTCGGCCGCATAAGCGGCCACCTCGCCCTCGGGGCGGGCGATCAGTTTGTAGTTCATATCGGTTCTCCTTTTTTACTACGATCGGTCTCTTACAGACCGTTAAAATATAGCTTGAACGCTTCTTCTTGGTATTCCTTAGGGGTACAATGAACGCGCGCCTTAAAGAGCTTATTAAAATGCGATTGAGAGCAAAAGCCAAGCTGAATGGCAATGTCGGTAAAGGAGGTGCGCTGCTCGGCAATTAAAATTTTTGCCTGCTCGATCCTCTTTTGCAGCACGTATTCATAGGGTGACACCCCATACTCGACCTGAAAGGCTATCCGTATGTGATTGGGCGAGGCATGAATTTCCCGGGAGAGAATGTGAAGCGCACAGTTCTCGTGAAAATGCATGTCCAAATATGCCTGCACGTCCGCCGCGATTTTGGAGTGTGCGGTTGTGGCCTTGGCCGATTCGGTGCTTATGGCAAGCTTTTTGCACTGATACAGTACACCGTAGAACAAAGCGTTGAGCATGAAGGGATCGGGGGCGGGGGTCTTGTGCAGAAAGATCCGCCCGAATTTCTCAAACTGACGAAGGAGTGCCTTCATTTCCTGCTCTGATTCTGAATATACACATTCGGGGAGGGCGTCAAGGATCTCGGTCAGTGCCCGCGGAATGTCTTCATGCGGATAAATACGAATATAGCGGCATCGGACGGGAAGAGCGGTACACCGCTTTTGGCCCGGCTTCACAAGAAGGAGCATACCTCTTTTTACAGGGTAGGAGCGGCCGTCAATAAAGCTGATGCCCCCGTCCGCGTCAAACAATTCTATTTCGTAATCCAAAACGGTTCGCACGTCGGTTTTGATCCTGTTTTTCGTGTGCTGCTCCGAATCGAAAAAGCCGCAAAATATTTGCTTCTCCGTAATCATAATGAAATCCCCGAAATCATTAAAATATGATATAAATTTGTTGAAATATGATATTATGTATTATTTTACCGTGATAATATTATATCATCAAGCCTATTCGGTGTCAAGCATATTTATATCGGAAGGAGAATATGAAATGAAAAAATTTGACGTAAAGGACCATGAGCCGAGCTTTTTGCCAGAGGGAGAGTGGAAGCTCGTTTGGTCGGACGAGTTCGACGGCACAGAGCTTGACCGTACGAAATGGGATTTCCGCCTGAATTTCTGGGGTGAGCGATTTGATGCGTACACCGATCAGGGGATCGTCTTGGACGGTAAGAGCCACATCGAATTGCACAGAACCGAGAAGGACGGCCGATACGTTTCCCCGCAGCTGCAGACGGGATGCAACTCCTTCGATCTGCCGAAGGGCGAGGCGGTCAGCATTTATAATCAGAAATCCTTCTGGCCGCTCGCCGATCTGGAGCCGCCGAAATTCGTGCATCGCTACGGATACTACGAATGCCGCTGCAAGTTCCAAAAAGAGCCCGAACTCATGTGGTGTGCCTTCTGGGTGCAGTCCCCGTCCATCGGCGCAAGATTCGAGCCGGAATGGTGCGGCGTTGAGGCCGATATTATGGAATGCTTCCGGGGGGGCGAGATCGGCACGGGCAACAATTACGGCGGATACGGGGCACAGTACAAGATAGACGGACGCGTCGCGTATGACCTTGAGGAGAGCGCGGACGGTTGGCATTATTTCGGTATGGATTGGCAACCGGACGGCTACGTCTTCTACTGTGACGGCAAAGAGGTCTCGCGTTGCAGTGAGCACGTGTCGCACGTCCCGCAGTTCATCCTGCTGACGACCGAGGTGCAGGGATACCGTTGGACGGAGGAAAGAAAGAAAAACGCCGCACACGTGCCTTACGAGATCAAGGGCGAGTTTGTCGATGACGCATTTATCGTCGATTTCGTCAGAGTATTTGATAAAATAGGCTAATGAAGCAGGCGGCAAAGGGGTCAGGACCCGCCCCCACGCGGCATCTGCTTTCCGCTTATCAAAAAAGATCCACCCGCGTACGGCGGGTGGATCTTTTGTCATATGCTTTGCCACGCGGGCACCTTCAGTTGAAATAATAGGGCTTGCCGGTCTTGGCCGACTCGTAGATCCCTTCCAGGATCTCGGTCACACACAGGGCCTCCTCGGGCTTTACGAGGGGGGCGGCGCCGCCACGGGTCGCGGCGATCCAAAGGCGTGCCTCACGCGTGGAGGGATCCTCCTTGCCGTGGGCATCGTTAAAGGCGGCGCCCGAGGCATCGACACTGCAGTTCATCACGTATTGCTGGCCGCCCCGCACCCCGTTGATGCGAACGCCCCCCGTCATGTCGGCGCCTGCCTTGGTGCCGTGCAGGGTGGTAACCGCCTCGCGCACGTCAAGCGTATTGAGCGCCCAGGAGGACTCCAGCACGATGGTGGCGCCATTCTCCATGACCACAAAGCCAAAGGCGCTGTCCTCCACCGAGAACTCGTCCGGATTCCAGTTGCCCCAGTCGTTGCCC
>JAGBZZ010000033.1 GCA_017652965.1 Clostridia bacterium
GAAAAAGGGAAGGGGGCTCTTTTTCCCCTTTTTGGGGCAAAACTCCTGCATTTTTTCGGAAATTCCTATAGACAACCTCTTAAAAATATGTTATACTAAAATATATTTCATCCAAGAAAGCGAGAAATCCGGTGAAGGTTACTACTCTTTGCGATGCTTCGTATGCCTCCAACTGTTACCTGGTATCGGATGATGCGGGTACGGGCACGATCCTGATCGATCCCTCGCTTTCTCCCTCGGTAGCCGAGGGGGTTGTCGGCGCTTTGCCGCGGATCGACCGTATCCTTCTGACGCACGGGCATTTTGATCATATGCTGGCGCTGGATGCGTGGCGCCGGCTGACAGGGGCGCCGCTTTTTATCTCGTCCTTTGATGCCCCTGCCCTTACTTCCCCCGACATTTCCTGCTATCGCAGCTTTTTGCACCTGGATACGGTGCATGCTCCTGCCGATGGGTATCTGGCGGCCGGGGATCGCGTGGAGGTAGGGCAGGAGACGCTCACCGTCCTTGAGGTGCCCGGGCATACCCCCGGTAGCCTTTGCTTTGATTCTGGCAGTCTTCTTTTTACGGGAGACACGCTTTTCGCCCACGGTGGGTACGGCAGGTACGACCTGCCGGGGGGTGATGTCGCACAGCTTGCGGCTTCGCTTCGGGCCTTGCTTACGCTTAGCGGTGAGCGGCGAATTTTTTCGGGACACGGAGAGGAAACCACCCTTTCCGAAGCCAAAAAGTATTTTAATTTTCTTAGAGGATAAAGACGTATGGAAGAGATCAAATCGAACTTTATACACGATATCATTGACGGCGATCTTGCCGCAAATCCGGAGCTGAAGATCCACACGCGCTTCCCCCCGGAGCCGAACGGCTATCTCCATATCGGGAGCGCCAAGGCTATTTGGATCAATGCCAACACCGCTAAAAAGTACGGCGGTCTTTTCAACCTGCGCTATGACGATACCAACCCCGCCAAAGAGGATAATGAGTACGTGGAGTCTATCTACCGTGACCTTACGTGGCTGGGCTGTGAGCCGACCGGCGGTATTTTCTACGGCTCGGATTATTTTGAGAAGTGCTATGAGTTTGCGATCAAGCTGATCCGTGAGGGGAAGGCCTACGTTTGTGACCTTTCGCCCGATGAGATGCGGGAATATCGCGGCACGCTGACCGAGCCCGGTAAAAACAGCCCGTGGCGTGACCGTACGGTCGAGGAAAACCTGGATCTCTTTGAGAGAATGAAAAACGGCGAGTTCCCGGACGGTGCCAAAACGCTTCGCGCTAAGATCGATATGGCCTCGCCCAACATCAATCTGCGTGACCCTGCCATCTATCGTATCGTGCATACCGACCATCACCGCCAGGGCAACAAGTGGTGCATCTATCCCCTTTATGACTATGCCCATCCCATTCAGGATGCGCTTGAGGGAATCACCCACTCCCTTTGCTCTCTCGAGTTTGAGATCCACCGCCCGCTTTACAACTGGGTAGTCGAGAACGTGAGCGTTCCTCACACTCCCCGTCAGATTGAGTTCGCAAGACTCAA
>JAGBZZ010000314.1 GCA_017652965.1 Clostridia bacterium
ACAGATCCCCCCTGCGCCTTTCGGTGCGTTGCCTGCGCATCGACCACGCCCTGATGGTGACCATCATACGGCTTGGAATCCCCGTGGCGATCCAACATGCGATCGTCAGCGTTTCGGCCATGCTTACCCAGTCTTACATTGCGGGCACAGACGGAAATCAGACCGCGGTGCTTGGCGGCTACGGGACCTTTACACGTACCCTCAGCATTCTTTGCCAGCCTGCCGCCGTTGTGCAGGGGGCGGTAGCCGTCTTTGTGGGGCAGAACCTTGGTGCCGGGAACTTCACGCGGGTGCGCTCCGGGACGCGCTGGGGTGTGATCCTGGCGACGGGCACGATGCTTCCCGTTTGCCTGGGAGTGACCTTCTTTTCGGAATACGTGCCGTATATCTTCACCTCGGATGCGGCGGTCGTGGCACACGCGGCCGAGCTTTTCCGGTATCTGACCCTCTTTTACCTGATCGAGGCGCTTTGCTATCCGTTGGTAGGTGCCGTGCGGGGGCTGGGGCTGACTGCACAGCTTATGGCTCTGACGATGGCCACGCATATCGCCTTCCGTCAGGTGTACCTCTTTGTGATGGCAAACTACATCTCCAACAGCTATCTTCCCATCGTATTCTCAATTCCCGCCGGGATGGTCCTTTACGGGCTGTTGGCAACCGTCATCTATGCGCGCTGTATGCGGCGCTTTTCGCGGCAATACGGTATGCCGTCCGTCTGAGCCTTTTTGCAAGAACGAATACTGTGTTGCTTTTTAGCAAGTCACACCTGTCGTTGATTTTTTCGGCCGCACCCTTGGGTGCGGCTGTTTTTATTTCAGTTCTTGCAAATTCTGATACGCTGTGGTATACTTAGGATAGTTGCCACGGTACTCACGATGCCTTTCTCAGTGAGTATCAATCTTTATATCAGGAGTTTTTATGAAAAAGATCATCGCGCTTCTTCTGCTTGCGCTACTCGCGCTTCTTTTGGCATCCTGCGGCACAACGCCCGAGGAAACCACCACGCCCGCCCCTACGCCTAAACCGGCCTTGACCGTCACCTCCTGCACCGAGGTGTCCTACGCTGACGGTGTGCATACCTACCGCATCACCTTCTCGGACGGCGCCACCGCCGACTTTGCGGTTTCGGACGGCGTGAACGGTTCCAGCCCGACCGTTGTGTCCTGTGAGCCTGTCGCCACGGTGAACAACGAAACCACCTGGCGCATCCTTTTCTCCGGTGGCGCTACTGCCGAATTCACGGTTAAGAACGGCACAACGCCCGAGGGGATCGACTGGGAGGGGCTGATGGAGCGCCTTGAGGCGATCAACGAGCTTCTGACGGTCGAGACGCCCGATATGACGGTTGGTAATTCTACGGTATCCGATCCTTCAAAGACGGTTGCCGGCACGTACAAAGCACCGACTAACGTCTACATCACCGGGCGCGGCTTTCCCATCTCAAAGAGTGTGATGTTCGGTGAGGCGGACACGGTGCACGCCGTGCGTCTTAACGGCTTCAAGGTGTTTCACAGTGACGGCTCGCTCGTGACCTCGGGGGAGGTGACCATCGAGATCGAGATCCGCCGATATAGCGAAACGAAGCTTCCTTCCGATACCTTACCGGTGGGGCAAAGCGGCCTTGCCTACGTGACAACGGTTACGATGGATGGCGACCGCGGGTATATCGACCTGGATCTTACGATCCCGCGCTCGGATTTTGCCGATTTCGGCGATGACGAGCTCTTCTACATGAACATTTCCACCATCGGCGACCCCGATATCGGTTTGGCCTCGTCCAATAACACGAGCTTCCATTATGAGACCGCCAATACCGCCGATTACCGCCTTCTCAAGGATGACGGATCCTTGGGGGCTTACTTCTATTTCGGATACAACGGAAACGGCAAAACCGAGGCCTTCAGCAACAGCTATTCGGTGACGGGCTCGGACGTCTTCTTCTGCACAGCCATGAAGAAGCAGACGGTGATCGATCTTTCCGGCCTTGCAGGCAACGGAAATAACAGTAATGGAGGTGACGGCGCTATGCAAGCTCCCACGGCACACGACAATATCCTGCAGCTCCCCGAGCAGTACGACCTTGTTGTTGGCGATAACTTTGAGCTGTTTTACAGTGGCATCACGCTTTGCATCAACAGCGAGGTGTTTGACTACAAGCTTTCCTTCTCGGACGGTAAGAGCCGAGGGCACAACTACGCGAGAAAATACGTTTGGGAGCCGACCGCTGCGGACGTTGGCGTGCATAGTCTCTCGGTTGAGGTGCGCGACAATTACGGCACTATTGTGGATCGCGGCACGGTAAAGCTGAACGTTGTCAATAAGCCGGTTTCCCCCGAGGAGGAGCTGGTCTTCCTCTTTGTCGGTGCATCCAACAGTCAAGGCGGCATCTGGCAGCACGAGGTGATCCGCCGCTTGACCGACACCGGCACGAAGGTCATCGAAAAGTACGGTGACGGCAGCATCAAGGGCACGGTTACAGGCCCGAAGGGCGACGGCCTTACCTATATCAAGACCATCGGTACGCTTAGCACGACCTTCGGTGATTCCGAGATCTTCTATGAGGGCTATGGCGGATGGACCTTCACCAGCTACAGCACGGCGAATATGAAGGACTACTTCATTTACATCAGCGGCGATTTCTCCTCGCTTACGCTTTCCCAGCATTCCTTCTACAAGGACACCAACGGGCAGATCTGGAAGCTGGAGCATATCGATAAAGCCAACAACCGCCTTAAGCTGATCGCCGTCAGCGGGGTTGGCGGTGGCCCCTCCACCTCCTGCAAGGGTCTCAACTGCTATGCCGATCCGACCACGGGCAAGGTGGTTATCCCCACCTCCGGCTCGCTGACGCTCTATAGCGGCGGCGAGAAGGATGCCAAGACGATCACCTATACCGCCACCGCCAAGGCCGAGGGCAACCCCTTCTGGAATGCAAAAACAGGGAAGAACGACTTCCTGGCCTATGCGGAAAAGCACGGCGTGGATAAGATCGACGAGGTCTTTATCAACCTTGGCTGGAACAGCACGAACGGCTCTGCCGAGCAGCTCGTCCGTGAGGCAAAGGTGCTGATCGACAGCATTTTGGAAGCCTTCCCGGATTGCCATATCAACCTGGTTGGCCTGCCGATCGGCTCGCGTGACGGCTTTGGTGAAAACTACGGCGTAGCGTGGGACTTCTACGAAAAGACAAAGCTGATCTTTGAGTTCCAGGATGCTTTTATCGCGCTCACGCACGAGGATGGCTATGCCGGCTCGGTCTCCTTCATCAGCGTGGCGGGGCAGTTCGATGCCGAAAACTGCTATCTTACGACCACACGCCCGATCAACAATCGCGTTCCCACGACCGAAAAGGTGCAGAACAACGGCGTGCATCCCAACACAAGCGGTCATTATCAGCAGGCCGATGCGGTCTACAGACATATCGTGACACGCCTCCAGGGGGGAAGATAATAAAAAGCTTCGCCTTGGCGGGGAGGTTGCACAAGGGGCGAACGATTCTGAAAAATGTGAAAAATAATTTCCCCGGGGCGCCTTGTGCGCCCCGGTTTTTATTCAAGAGCGCCGCCCCGGAGCGCGTATGCGCTATTTTTGCGTTATTTTTGCCGATCACCTTGTATTTTCTTCTGTTTTGTGCTAAAATAATTAGGTGTCCGTCTCTCGGCTCATTTCCGCAGGGCGGCACGACAATTTCTCTTTCATCAGGAGGCTTTTATGGCAAACGAAAAGTTTTATATCACCACCGCAATTGCGTATTCCTCGCGCAAGCCGCACTTCGGCAATACCTACGAGGTCATTATGACCGATGCCGTTGCCCGCTTTCAGCGTCAGATGGGACGCGACGTCTTCTTTCTGACGGGGACGGACGAGCATGGCCAGAAGATCGAAAACCTCGCCAAGGAGGCCGGCATCAGCCCGCAAAGCTACGTGGACGGTGTCTCGGGTGAGATCCGCCGTATCTGGGATCTCATGGGCGCGAGCTATGATAAGTTCATCCGCACGACCGACGATTATCACGTCCGCTCGGTCGAGCATATCTTTAAAAAGCTTTACGACAAGGGTGACATCTACAAGGGGCACTATGAGGGCTGGTACTGCACGCCCTGCGAGTCCTTCTTTACCGATACCCAGGCCGCCGGCGGCATCTGCCCGGACTGCGGCCGCCCGGTTGAGAAGACCCGTGAGGAGGCCTACTTCTTCCGTATGAGCAACTATGCCGATCGGCTGATGGCATATATCGACGAGCACGTCGAGTTCATCGAGCCCGAAAGCCGCAAGAAGGAAATGCTCAACAATTTCTTAAAGGCGGGGCTTCAGGATCTTTGCGTGTCGCGCTCCTCCTTCACCTGGGGGGTTCCCGTCCCCTTTGACAGCCGCCACGTGATCTACGTGTGGATCGATGCGCTTTCCAACTACATCACCGCCCTTGGCTATGACCCCGACAATGCCTGCCAGCCCGAGCTTTTCGAGAAGTACTGGCCGGCCGAGGTACACGTGATCGGCAAGGATATCCTGCGCTTCCATACCATCTATTGGCCGATCCTGCTGATGGCGCTTGATCTCCCCCTGCCGAAGAAGGTCTTTGGCCACCCGTGGTTCAATTCGGGCGCCGATAAGATGTCCAAATCCCGCGGCAACGTGATCTATGCCGACGAGCTGGCCGAGGACTTCGGCGTGGACGGCGTGCGCTATTTCGCCCTCTCCGAGATGCCCTACGCCGCCGACGGCAGCATCACGTACGAGAACGTCATTAACCGCTATAACACCGACCTTGCCAACAACCTCGGCAACCTTGTCAGCCGTACCCACGCCATGACCAAAAAGTACTTTGAAGGCATCGTGCCCGCCCCCACCGCGCCCGAGGCGCTGGATGAGGAGCTGCGTGCCGCCGTGGCGGATGCCGTGCGGCAGTCGCGCGAGCTGATGGGGACCTTCCACATCGCCGATGCGCTGGAGGCGATCTTTACGATGCTTCGCCGCGCCAATAAGTATATCGACGAGACCAGGCCCTGGGCACTGGCCAAGGACGAGACCAAGCGTGAGCGCCTCGGTACGGTTCTTTATAACCTCCTTGAGACCATCCGCT
>JAGBZZ010000315.1 GCA_017652965.1 Clostridia bacterium
ATCATCACCTTGCCGGGGATCTTCGTCCCAAGCGTGGGATCCTCAACCTCCGACATGATCATAAGAAACAGATAACAGCTTTCGGACATATCTCCGTAGTAGAGCTCGTTTCCCTGGCGTACGAGGGGCTTCCCCTTGTACTCGAGAAATTTTCCCTGAATACCGATGGCTTCCATGAATACTCCTTTCAAGATTTGAAAATGACTGCCTGTCCTTTTCACCGTTTATCCTATCACCGATACCATTTTTTGTCAATTCCTTCGACAAAACTAGACGATAGAAAAAATCGGGAAAATTCGCTATTTATTAAGAAACGGCGCCGCAAGAATATCCGCATTCCCCGGGGTGGGCCTCGGCATAGCGAGGGGATACAGCAGGTCGGCCCTTTGGGAAAGGGCTGATTGCTTTGCCGCGATACCCGTGAGCGAGCGGGCGTCTGCCGGCTTGGTCAAAAGGGAAAGGGCGGAGGAGCGTGCGGCGCGACGTAGGGCAAGACGCCCACGGTCGTTCATACCTAATATCTGCGTATAGGCCGGTGCTTCACGAAGATCGGCAGAGGTAATGCCGAAGTAGCGATGCAGGACCTTCCGTCTGATATAGGCGCGTGTATGCCGGTTGGTAGCGACAAGCGTTGTAAACTCTGAAAAATCAGCCGCGCGGATCGCGGTATCGCGCAGATGATGCCCGAGGTCATCATCGGGCGCCGGGGAGGCGGTTCGCAAATGGGCGAGGAGGATAGGGCCGATGCGGTCAAGGGTCGCGGGTGCCGCGCCGGCAAGGATCGCCTCACGTAGCGGTAGGGCAGAGGCCTCCGGCATGGCACCGTATGCCTCCTCGTTGCCGTCAAGAAGCGCCCCTCGCAAGGCGGTAGCCGAGGAAAGACGGGCATCGAGGGCTTCGCTGTGATACTCTCCGATGCGTTTGACGGTAAAGATGTCGAGGGGGGCATTCAGCTGGAGGTTGGCCCGCAGATACTCGATGGCAAGAATGTTGTTGGGGGTACGGAGGAGGGATGCGCTCGCCTCTCCCAGCCTTTCCAGCAGGAGCCTCTCGGTAATTTCGGGATATCCGCGATAGGGCTCCTCGTGGATGGCCGCCATAATCGTCCTTTGGAAATCGGGTGCATTAAGCAGGCTCGCAACCCGGCGAAGCGCCTCAAGATCACCGCACTCGCTACCGAAGGCAAGCGTATCGACGATGCCGAGCCCTGCCGCCATTCGCACGCCGGCGGTGGCGTAAAATTCGGCACTTGACGAAGAAAAGGGGAAGGGGATCTCAAGAACAAGATCGACCCCGCCAAGCACGGCAGAGGCGGCGCGCGTGAACTTATTGGCAAGCGCGATGTCGCCGCGTTGGGTATAATTCCCACTCATAAGGGCAATAATACAGGTATCCTTGCCGTATTTTTCCCGTACCGAATCCACAAGGTAGCGGTGGCCGTTGTGGAAGGGATTAAATTCGCTGACGATGGCAACCGTCCTCATACCGACCCCTCCCATTGGCTTCATCTTAACAATTATAGCATAACGAGCTTCATAAGTCAAGGAAGCAGGAAAGAAATCTTTTAGAACCTGCAATTATGCAAACCGAAGAAAATAGCCGAAAGCCCACTTGCATTTCTTGACATCATCGGGATTTTGTAGTATAATTAATTTTGTATATAGCAAAAAGGAGGTGTGCGCGTGCTTACGGTTGGCTTGTGCGGCGGTAGCGGAAGC
>JAGBZZ010000034.1 GCA_017652965.1 Clostridia bacterium
GTACTGTGCGAATTCCCGGTGCGCGAGCTTGCCTTCCGTCTGCCGCCCTGGTGCTGTGCCCTGCCGCAGGATCACCCCCTGCGCGGCGAGATCCGCACCTACGTTTCCGAGCGCGCGGCGGCGGTGACACGCTTTGGCGATCTGCGTACCGCCTTGGAGGGCGCCCCCGCCACCGGGAGCATCCGCGCCGTCCGTACGGTGTGCACGGATGCGGGCGAGGGGACGGCCACGGTGGAGCTTGTGACGGATGAGGAGCTGTATTACCGCACGCTTTCGGCCATGTCACACACCGAGGCGACCGATGCCGCCGCGACCTTCTCTCTCGTTTGCCGCCTGGCAGAGGCCGCCCGCGCCTACGAAAAGGTTGCCCCTGCCCTGCGGGAGGCCGAGGAGGCGGGGTACGGCATTGTCCTGCCCGACCTTGACGACCTGCATCTTGAGGAGCCCGAGATCGTCAAGCAGGCGGGAGGCTATGGGGTACGGCTGAAGGCCTCCGCCCCCTCGATCCACATGATCCGCGCGGATATTGAGACCGAGCTTAGCCCCACCGTAGGCACCGAGCAGCAATCCGAGGAGCTGATCCGCTATCTTTTGCATGAGTTTGAGGAGAACCCGCACGGCATCTGGGACTCCAACATGTTTGGCAAGCCGCTTTGCGACCTGGTGAACGAGGGACTGCACGCCAAGCTTTCTCACATGCCGGAGGCCTCCCGCAAGAAGCTGGGAGAGACACTGGGGCGTATCATCAACGAGGGCAGTGGCGGGCTTGTCTGCATTCTGCTGTAACACAGCCGCCCGGGGCGGGATAGCAAAAAGAGTTGTACCGCGCTTTGGCAGTACAACTCTTTTTATTCGGCAAGGATGCCGGCAAGGAAGGCAAGAAACCTCTCAGCCGCAACGTCCGGGGTGTCGTCATTCGAGAAATAATAATCGTACGGATACTCCTCCACAAGATCGTCCGAGGCGTTGCCGTATACGTGCGCGCCCATGCGCCGCTCTGCCCGGATGAGAAGCGTGCGTGCCGCGCCGTTTGTAGCAGAGACGAACTTTTCGATCTCTGCCCCGTCGCGGATGTGGACAAACAGGATCTCGTCCTCCGAGGTGAGGAAACGGCGATACTCCTCGGTGATCCAGCGGGTGGGATAATCGTTATACGCCGCCGTCAGTGCCTTCAGATCGGCCAGGAAGCGGCGGGCGGCATCGGTCTTTTCCCCCGTCCAGCCGCACTGTGCGGCCAGGGTCTTGATGGGGGTGATCGAGGAGACGTTTTTCACACGGTAGCGCCGCGCCGCAACCTCACAAAGGGTGTCCTTTCCAACCCCGCCGCGCCCGTTGATGACCAGTGTCAGCTTTCTCACAGCTATCGCCTCCCGCATTCTTTACTACTCTCTTATTATAGTGGGGTGCGGCGCGTTTGTCAAGAGGAAAAGCAGCCGAGGCGGCAGCAAATCACGCCGCAGGCGTGCATATCATCAAAACGAAGTTTTGTATATCACCAAGGTGAAAGCCTTGTATATCATCATTGCGAAAGAGGATACAGCCTGCGGCTGATGATATACACCTTCGGTGATGAGATACACGCTAAA
>JAGBZZ010000316.1 GCA_017652965.1 Clostridia bacterium
CATTGATCTCAATGGCAATGTAAATGTAGGGAACCTCTTCACCGCCGACGGTCTTATCGCCCCAAAGGACGTAGAAGGTGGCAGAAAGGTCCAGCTGAGCCGCAGAATCCTTCGGCTTCATCAGCTCATACATAGCGGCATAGGTGAAGGGGTCCACGATATCGCCGGTCAGGGCGTTACCGTCCATGGCCTGGAAAGAGGTGGTGTAGGAGGCGCTCGACTTGTAGGCCTCATCCACAACACCGTCGATCACGACGCCGTCATATTTCAGAACCTGCTTGTCGATCTCACGGAGGCGAAGGGTGGCCTCGTGCTTCACCTGATCCTCCTTGGCATAGTTGTCCTTACCCTCAACCTCGGCATACGAGACGGTGATCTTGTAGTAACCGGCCTTCGAGGTCGTGGTTACGGTCTCGGGGGTGACGTCATTGCCGGCAGAATCCTTCACGTACTCGATCTTGTACGAGGGTACGAGACCGGTGGGAAGAGAGCCGGTGAGCAGATTGCCCGAGGTAGGATCGTAGTTGATCCCGTCATAGTAGAAGAGCTCAAGGGTCTCCTCGATCGCACCGAAGTTCTTGTTGGTGGTGGTCAGGTCATCCTGCTTCACGATCAGAACGCCGGTAAGCGGCTCGGGAAGCACGTAGGTGCCACTGTACTTCTCCTCAGTGGCGGCGTTTCTCCAAACGAAGGTAGCGGTTGCCTCGTAACGGCCGGCCTCGGTAGGAATCGTGCTGCCGAGATCCTTGATCATGTTACCGTCGGCATCGATCTCCTTCCAGGTGAACACAGAGTTCACATAGTCACGGGGACGGTTGCTGACAGTAAAGTTGTTGGCACCGATAGCCTTACCGGTGTACACGGTGTCCTGAAGCTTGAGCTCCATCTTCTCCACACCGGGGAGCTGATTGCCCGAGCCGGTGGGCCCACCGGTCGTGGTCACAGCGGTGGTGGTGGGGGCGGCAGTCGTCGTCTCAGCGGTCGTGCTGGCTGCCGTGGTAGTGGTGTCTGCCGTGGTGGTTGCGGCCGGGGTAGTCTCTGCAGGGGTGTCGCCACAGGCGGCCACGCAGACTACGACCAGCATCAGAACCAGCACAAGCATCAAAAGGTGAATGCGGGTTTTCATACATATCCTCCAAAAAATATTTTTTACAGCAGAAAAGAAAGGCGCATAAGCGTCTATAGGAATTATAGCATAACTGCACGAAAATGTAAAGGGCTTCTCGAAAAAAATAGCAGGATACACAAAAAGAAAAATCGTTTTTTGTAGAAAGAGAAAAAGGACACCGCGCGGCACTGTCACGCGGTATCCTTGGAGATCACAAAAGGAGAAGGCGTACGGCCTCGGCGGCCAGCATAAGCCCCGCCACGGCCGGCACGTAGGCAACCGAGCCGACGCGCACATCCCCCGACCTTGGGGCAATGGCAGGCTCGCGCGACACAAGAACGCGCAAAGTGCCGACACCCTCACGCCGCAGGCGGGTACGCACTGCACGGGCCAGCGGGCAATCCGAGGTTTTGTAGATATCGGTAAAGGTCAGGGCCGAGGGGTCAAGGCGGTTACCCGTGCCAAGGCAGGAAAGGATCGGGATCCCACGCCGCGTCGCCTCGACAGCCAATGCCACCTTAACCGGCACATCATCCACGGCATCCAGCACAAAATCAAAGTGGGAGCCGTCAAGAAGGACCGCAACGTCCTCGGGCGTCAGCCTATCGGAATGCAAATTCAACTTTACGTTTTCAGAAATAGATGCGCACTTCTCTGCCGCCACCTCGGTTTTTAAGCGGCCAACCGTGGTACGGTCGGCAAGCAGCTGGCGGTTCAGATTGCTTTCGCTTACCCTGTCGAAATCGCAAAGCGTCAGCGTACCGACACCCGTGCGGACAAGGGCATCCATTGCGTGGCCGCCCACGCCACCAAGGCCGACAAGCAGCACGTGCGCGGTGGCGAGGCGTTCTACCCCCTCATCGCCCAAAAGCGCCGCCGTGCGGACAAGACGTTCTTCACTCATACCCGAAAGCCCGCCTTCATCACAAGGAAGAGTATCAGCAGTGCCACGGCAACCACAAGCAAGGAGCATACGAAGACCAAAAGGCTCTTACCTCGGAGGCGGTAGCCGCGCGCGCCGCCCTCTACACCGCCGCGCAAAAGCCTTGCCCGGCGAAGCGCCTCGGAGGTCGGCTTATAAAGAAGCATGACAAGGGCCGCATTAAAGACCGATTTCACGGCATTGAAGGGCAACAGAAGAGGGATAAGCATCCCAAGGACGGTCTGCCGTGCGGCGGGAATATCGACGGGGGCAGCGGCAAGATAAAGAGGGGTAATGAAAACGTTGGTCAGCATCATGACCGCAACCTGCAGGCACGCCGCGGCAGAAAGCGCAAAAACAGCGCCGATAAGCGTTTTACGGAATCTGTATATGAGAGAGGCTGTCAGCGAGAAGGCGGCCGTGGACAAAACGTCCATCAGAAAGCCCCAGGGGCCGGTCGTCCCTACCGTGATAAACTCCAGAAAAGGAACCGCAATAGAAAGTGCGCAGGCACAGGCGGGCCCCAAAAGAAGCGAAGCGGTGGCGATGACAGCATCCTTGATATCAAAGGAAAGAAACTGCACGTGGGGGGTCGGGAGAAGCGTCACAAGGAAGGAAAGGGCGCAAAAGATGGCGGATAGCGCCATACGCTTGGTTTTTTCAGAAGTATTCGTAGCCATAAAAAGCCCTCATAGTAGAATAGACGGGTACGCGCAAATTGCGCGTACCCGCCATTCTCAAGCGAAATTACTCGATGATCTCAGACACAACGCCGGAACCGACGGTTCTGCCGCCCTCGCGGATAGCAAAGCGGAGACCCTTTTCGATAGCGATGGGGATGATCAGGCCGACGGTCATGTCGACGTTATCACCGGGACGGCACATCTCGGTGCCCTCGGGAAGGGTGATAACACCGGTAACGTCGGTGGTGCGGAAGTAGAACTGAGGACGATAGCCGGAGAAGAAGGGCTTCTGACGGCCACCTTCCTTCTCGGTCAGAACGTAAACCTGGCCGATGAACTTGGTGTGGGGGTTGATGGAGCCGGGCTTGCAGAGAACCTGACCGCGCTCGATCTCGTTCTTCTGAACGCCACGGAGAAGCAGACCGACGTTGTCACCGGCCTGGGCCTCGTCCATGAGCTTGTGGAACATCTCGATGCCGGTGATAACGATCTGACGGCGCTCCTCGGTAAGACCGACAAGCTCGACAGTGTCGTTCATCTTAACAACACCACGCTCGACACGACCGGTAGCAACGGTACCACGGCCGGAGATCGAGAAGACGTCCTCAACAGGCATCAGGAAGGGCATCGCATCGTCACGGGGAGGAGTGGGGATATAGCTGTCGACCTGATCCATAAGCTCCCAGATGCACTTGTACTCATCGGCGTTCGGGTCGGTGCTGGCGCACTCGAGGGCCACACGGGCAGAGCCGCGAACGATCGGAATGTCGTCGCCCGGGAAGTCGTACTCGGAGAGGAGGTCACGGACTTCCATCTCGACGAGGTCGAGGAGCTCCTCATCGTCCACGATGTCGCACTTGTTCATGAACACCACGATGGCAGGAACGCCAACCTGACGGGCAAGAAGCACGTGCTCACGGGTCTGCTGAAGAGGACCGTCGGTACCGGCAACAACGAGGATAGCGCCGTCCATCTGGGCAGCACCGGTGATC
>JAGBZZ010000317.1 GCA_017652965.1 Clostridia bacterium
ATCATCCAGGCCAATATCCCCGTACCGCTTTTTGAAATTGCGCATCTTACCCCCGGGATCACGGTGTTCGGGCTTTCGTTTATGACGCTGTTTTCGGCTACCGTCCTTTCAAGAGACAGAGGGAGTGCCCTTTTGGCACGCCTGTACACTACCCCGCTGACCGCCGCCGACTTTATCCTCGGCTATACCCTGCCGATCCTACCGCTTGCCGTTTTGCAGTGCGCAATTTGTTATCTTTTTGCCCTTCCCTTTGGACTTCCGCTCTCCTTGGGGATCCTTTACGCCATGCTGGGAATCCTGCCGGTCTCCCTGCTTTATATCGCGATGGGGCTTCTCTTTGGCAGCATCCTTACCGACAAGCAGGTGGGCGGGGTTTGCGGTGCGCTTCTCACCAATCTCTCGGCCTGGCTTTCCGGCATCTGGTTTGACCTTTCGCTTGTGGGCGGGGTCTTTCAAAGGATCGCCTATCTTTTACCCTTTGCGCACGCGGTAGAGCTGGAGCGTGCCCTGCTTTCCTGCGATTTTGCGGCCGTCCCCGGGCATCTTTTCCCTGTTCTCGGCTATGCCGCCGCTACCCTGCTTCTGGCGATCCTGCTCTTTTTACGAAAAATGCGCCACACATAACCCGGAGCAAACGAAAAGGAGATACCGCACGGTATCTCCTTTTCGTTTATATCTTTTCAGATGTGGCCGATGTCCACCGTCTCGCCGCCCTTGTCTCCCTTAGGGATCCAGGCATCGTCAAAGTGGATCATCACATTCTGCGAGGCAAGCACCTCCTGCAGGGTGGGGATATCCACCTCGGCGATCGGCACGCCCGCATCCAAGGCCAGTGCGGCGGCAACCCCGGCGGCCTGCCCTGTCAGGATGGCGGGCGGGATCACGCGCAGAATATCCCACCCAAAGCCCTCGGCCGCGGCGATCCGCCCGACGGCAAGGACGTTGGGATAGTCCTGACGGCAAAGCGTGCGATAGGGCACCTCAAAGAGGAGATCCGCACGGGAGAAATCGCAGATCGCACCGATCGAGTCATCAAAATGCCGGTAGGCATCCTCCTCGCGGAAGGTATAATCCCCGGCGATATGGCGGGTCGTGCGGAACTGGGGCATGCCGGGCATGATGAAAATATCGCGGGAGCGGCGGTCATCCTGCGAGATCTTGGAAAGAAGCGAGGCGTGATTTTCCACAAAATACTGCGTGATCTCGCGGTTGTCGGTCCCGCGCCACAGGGGCTTGCCCTCCGGGTGGTTACCGCCAAAAAGGTTGGCGTTTCCGCCGCAAAAGGCGGTCTGAAGCTTGCCGATATCCCCGGTTTCCACAGCTTTTGCACATTTTTCAAGCGTAGTACCGTAGGTCACGTAGGTATCGTAGTTGCCCCCCTCAACGGTAGGTACACCCGCGCGGTAGAGGAGGTCGCCGTCGCCCGTGGCGTCCACAAACATCGCGGCGGCGTAATACTGGCGCCCCGATTTACTGTCGGTGATCACCCCGCGTATGCGGTTCTCCTCCATAATGGGGGCAGAGACCACGGTATCAAAAAGAAGGTCTACCCCTTCGCTTTTCACAAGCTCGGTCAGCTGCATGACAAAGATCGGCACCGAAAAGGTGGTGACATAGCGCGTGGTGGTCTTTCCGAAGCCGGGCTCGCCCTCCCGCCACGCCTTGGAAAGGGTGTCATAGCCACAGCTGATGGAAAGCCGCAAAAGCTCCTCGGCCATGCCCTTGATGATCTGCACGCCGTGGCCGTTGCACATCGGCACAAACATGTTGATAAGACCGATCGTGGCAAGCCCCCCAAGCGAAACGCTTTTTTCGATGAGAAGGACGCGCTTGCCCATGCGCGCCGCGGAAACGGCCGCAGAAACGCCGGCAACACCGCCGCCCGCCACAATAAGATCGTACTCTCCGCAAATCGGGATCTGCTCGTTGTGGGTCAAATAGCCTTGCATAGCTTTCTCCTTATTCTTTTTTTCACATTGTAGCACGCGGCGGCTTCCCCTGTCAAGCATAAAGCCGCAATAGCAAAAGAAATGCAAAGAAAATGCAGATGCTTTGCAAAAAATGGCACAGAAAAAGGGGCAGAGGCGCATGCACCCCTATGGGATCGCAAGACCTCTGCCCTTTTGTATGAATTTTTGATCAGAGCGGAAGCACCCAGCCGTAAGGATCGGCGGTCTTGCCCCACTGGATACCCGTAAGGATATCGTAAAGCTTCTGGGTGATCTCACCGATGCCGCCGTTGCCGACAACATACTCCTTGTCGCCATAGGCCAGCTTACCGATCGGAGAGACGACGGCGGCCGTGCCGCAGCCCCAGGCCTCCTTCAGGCTACCGTCCTCAAGGGCGGCAAGCAGCTCGTCCAGCGACAGAAGGCGCTCGCTGACCTTATAGCCCTGGTTGCGCAGAACCTCAAGGCAGCTTTTTCTCGTGATACCGGGAAGGATAGAGCCGCTGAGGGCGGGGGTCACGATCTCATCGCCGATGCGGAACATCACGTTCATCGCACCGACCTCCTCGATGTACTTGCGCTCTACACCGTCAAGCCACAGCACCTGCGAATAGCCACGGGCGGCCGCACGCTCACCCGCGCGGGTGGAGGCGGCATAGTTACCGCCGCACTTGGCATAGCCGGTACCGCCGCGCACGGCGCGCACATCCTCGGACTCGATCATAATGCCCACAGGGTTGATGCCCTCGGCATAGTAGCTGCCGGAGGGAGAGGCGATCAGCACGAAGGTAGCACGGTGAACGGCATGCACACCAAGATGCTCGTCATTCCCGTAAAGGAAGGGGCGGAGGTAAAGCGAGGTACCGAAGGTCTTGGGCACCCAACGCTCCTCAAGGCGCACAAAGGTGGTAAGGATCTCAAGCATCATATCCTCGTCCATCTGCGGCAGGCTCATTCTCTCGGCCGAGTTGTTCATACGGCGGATGTTCTCGATCGGGCGGAACAGCTGTACGCCGCCGTCAGCACGGCGGTAGGCCTTCAGCCCCTCAAAGATCTCGGCACCGTAATGCAGAACGGTGGAGGCGGGGTGCAGGTCGATCCGACCGAAGGGAACGATGCGGGCATCGTACCAGCCGCGACCGCTTTCCCAATCCATCATGAACATATGGTCGGTAAACACACGACCAAAGCCAAGCTTCTCCTCCGGAACCAGAGCGGCCGGAGAGGTGGTTTTTTGCAACGTGATCTCCATAGTATCCTCTTTTCACCCGCGCGGAAGCACGGGAATTTTGTTTAAATTCAGTTATAGTAATAAATATAGCACACT
Source organism: Clostridia bacterium (assembly GCA_017652965.1). The sequence goes on from JAGBZZ010000317.1 coordinate 3,277, forward strand.
TTTTTGCCCCCGTCAATAGCAGGACCTAAAAAAGTTCTTGCATCCTGCAGAGCAAGGGTACTTACAGGATCGTCGCTACCAGGGTATCGCGGTCAACGGGAGAAAGATACACGGGCGGCACGTCCAGAACCGTCTTGGCACCGCATACCCCCTCGGCATGCAGGCGGCAGGCCGCACGGGCATAGGCCACAAGCACCGACGAGGTGAACTCGGGATTCGAATCCAGCTTCAGACTATATTCGATCAGATGCCGATGCTCACCCGAGAGCCCCGTCCTTCCCGAGCGGATGACGCGCCCGCCGTGCGGAATGCCGGAATGCTCACGCCGCAGCTCCTCCTCGCTGATAAAGGTAACGGTGGTATCGTAATCGGCGAAGTAGTTGGGCATGGTCTTGATCTTGCGCTCGATACGGGCAAGATCCGCCCCCTCCTCGGCCACCACAAAGCACTCACGGGTGTGCTTTTCACGGGCGGTAAGGGTCGGGCACTTTCCCGCACGGACGGCAGAAAGGGCCGCCTCTACCGGGACGGTGTACTGTCTGGCATCCTTGACCCCCTCGATACGGCGGATGGCATCCGAGTGCCCCTGGCTGACGCCGCGCCCCCAGAAGGTGTAATCCTCACCGTCCGGCAGGATGGCGCCGCCAAGGAGGCGGTTAAGCGAAAACATCCCGGGGTCCCATCCCACCGAAATGACCGCTACCTTACCCGCGGGGCGGGCGGCGGCATCCACGGCGGCCAGATGCTCAGGGATCCTTGCATGGGTGTCAAAGCTATCGATAACGTTAAAATAGGCGGCAAGCGCCGGGGTCTGCTCGGGCAGGTCGGTATGGCTACCGCCACACAGGATCATCACGTCGATCTTATCGGCAAAGGCCGGGGCATCGGCGGCGGCAAAGACGGGGAGCCCCGTCAGGGTCTTCAGCGAGGCGGGGTCACGGCGGGTAAAGACGCCGACAGCCTCCATATCAGAGGAGTGGCTGAGTGCACACTCCACCCCACGGCCAAGATTTCCGTAGCCGTAGATACCAACACGAATCTTTTTCATATCGTTTCCTCTTTTCTATAGATGAGAAGTTCAAAGTGAAAGCGCGGGGATCAGTGCAGAAAGCGAAAGCCCCTCGCCAAGGTAATGATCCGAGGCGGCCGCGACCCGCTTTTGATCTGCATTGTGGCGGTCATAGATCCCCACCGTTTCAAAGCCTGCGCGCTTTGCCGTTTCCAGCGCCACGCAGGAATCCTCAAACACCGCGATCTCCGCAGGGGCAAGCCCCATCCCGCGGGCGGCCAGGTGATAGATATCGGGCCTTGACTTCCCCACCCCGATATCCGAGCAGGAGAGGATGGCCTCAAAGTAGGGCAAAAGGCCGTGATGCGAAAGAGCCAGGCGCACCAGGGCCCCGTCGGTGGCAGAGGCAAGCGTAAGCCGTACCCCCGCCGCGCGAAGGTGAGCGAGAAGATCGACAGCCCCCGGCTTGACAGTGGCAACCTCACGGTAAAAATCCGCAAGGGCATCGGTTGCGAAGGTTAAAAATTCCCGAAGGCCGACCGAGAGCCGATAGTGGCGGTGGATATGCGCCATCGCATCGGTATAGACCATCGTCCTGATCTCTTTATCGACGGCCTCATCCGGCAAAAAATCGGCTACCCCCATATACTCACGGCCGATCCTTTTCCACATCGGCCCCCAGAACGTGAGGGAATCGATCAGCGTGCCATCCATATCAAAGATCGCGCCCTTCATTGCATACCTCCTACCCCGACCGTGGCCGAGGCTTATCAAGTGAAAAAAGCACCTGCGATGCAAGTGCTTTTTCTGGCCTACCCGATAGGATTCGAACCTACGACCTCAAGAGTCGGAGTCTTGCGCGCTATCCAGCTGTGCCACGGGTAGATATTGCGCATCGCGCTTTGCTATTATACCACAGTTTTTTTGAAATGTAAACCGCTTTTTCGCATTTTTTCAAAAAAATCTTATTCCCCGTCCGCCTCATAAGCCTTCAGATTGCGTTCCACGGTACTGCGGCCGCGCCAGGCAAAGGCGCGCATCTCAAATTCCTCCTTCGGCATGGCCGCAAGGGTCGCACTGTCAAGGTGTGGGATGCGGGATGCATGAAAGAAGGGGATGGGGCTTACCGTGCCGGATGCGATGGCGCGGCGGGTGTGGGGACAGGCGGTCTGGCAGAGGTCACATCCCCAAACCGTGTGATGGCGGCGCATCAGACGCACGGTTTCGGGCGAAAGGACACCCTTGCGCTGGGTAAGCTCGGACAGGCACTCCCCCTCCCCCGAAAGCGCCCCCGTCGGGCAGGCGCGGCGGCAGGCGCCGCAATGCTCGCATCCCACCAGCGGGAAAAGCGGGGTATCCGACGGTGCGGGAAGATCCGAAAACAGCTCCCCGATAAAGACAAGCGAGCCGTAGCGCGGATGGATCAAAAGGCCGTTATCGCCGAAAAAGCCGAGCCCCGCCAGGACGGCGGCGTGCCGCTCGTCGATTGGGGAATGGTCGGTAAAGTTGCGGAAGGAGGCCCCGGGGAAGGCGGCCGAAAGGGCGGCACTCAGCTCTTCGCCCAGGGCGCGCACGTAGCGATGATAATCCCGGCTGACGGCATAAAGCGACAGATTGTCGGCAGGGCCGGTGTAATACGGGATCAGGTAAAGCAGGACGCTTTTCGGGGTAAAATCCCCGGCGCGACAGAAAAGCTCCGGCCGCAGGACACGGACGGCCGAGATCGGCAAAAGGCCAAGCTCGGTGATCCCCTCCTCGGCCAAGAGGCTTTTTGCGTGCTGCAGCATCTCATTTTCCTCCATTTTGTGTCTTTTTCTTCAGTATAGCAGAAGCGTGCGCAAAAAACAAGAAGTTTTGAAAAAGTCCTGCCCTCACCTTGACTTTGGTACCTCCTTTGGTGTACAATATAAAGAAGGGAGACATCCCCCGCCCGCAGGATGGGCGGCACCTCACCCAACCGCGCGACAGTGTTCTGTCAGAAAGTGACAAGTTATGTTTGCAGAGATTTTACAAAAGGGCTTATATGCCACTAAAATTGCCCCCGGTACCGACAGTATCCCTGTGCTGGGGCTGGTGATCCTTGTTATCGGCTCCTATCTCCTTGGCAGCCTGAACAGCGCCGTGATCGTCTCCCGCCTTTTGTACCGTGAGGACGTACGCACCAAGGGCAGCGGCAACGCGGGGCTGACCAACATGTACCGTAACTACGGTAAGATCGGGGCGCTTTTCACCCTCCTTGGTGACCTTTTGAAGACGGTGCTGGCCGTTGGGCTGACCGGGCTTTTCTTCGGCTTTTATTACCGCACGGCACTTTCCTTCAGCCCTGCCTGCTATATTGCCGCCATTATGTGTGTCGTCGGGCATATCAAGCCGATCTTCTACGGCTTTCGCGGGGGCAAGGGAATGCTATGTGCTTCCGTAGCCATCCTTATGCTTGCCCCGCCTGTGTTCGGCTTTTTGTTCGTGGCCTTTGTGGTGATCGTGGCCATGACCAAGTACATCTCTCTCGGCTCGATCCTGACGGCAGGCTTTTTGCCCCTTGCCCTGCAGGGCTATATGCAGGCCTTCCTGTACTCGGGTGAGGAGGAGGGCTTCTTCGAGGGGGGGATTGTCCTATTTGGCTTTGTGTTTGCCGTGATCATCATTCTTTGCCACCGCGCCAATATCGGGCGGCTGTGGCGGCATGAGGAGAACAAGTTCTCCTTCCACCGCGGCGAGAAGACGGAGAAGAAGAATGACAAGCAGTGAAAAATACCGCGAGATGGTCGCCCTGATCACCGCGGCGGCGACAGGCGGTGCCCTTACCCGCCTGGTGCTTTCCCGCAAGACGGGCGACGCGGCCGAAAAAACAGTGGGACGGCTTTGCCGCTTTCGCGGAGAGAGCGTCCTTGCGCTGGAGGCTTCCTTCCCGGATGGAAAGGTAAAGCATAGCCGCCTTACCCTGCCGCCCGATGAGGCGGCACTGGATGCCCTGCTTGCCCCTTACGCCCAGGTGAACCTTCTGACTGCGGCAGGAAACGCCGAATACCGCCGTGCCGCCTCGGGCAAGGAGACCCTGCTGGCCCCGCGCGGACTTGCGGCGAAGCTGGATACCGTTGGGGTCGCGCTTCCACTGCCCGAGCTTGACAGGAAGAAAAACCGTCTGCTTTCGGGTGACGAGCCCTTTCTGCGCCTTTTGGAGGTCAGCGATGCCGCCGGGCGTATCCACGACAAAAAACAACCGAAGTTCCGTCAGATCAACCGCTTTCTCGAGCATCTTGAGGAGGTCATCCCTGCCCTGCCGAAGACCGGGGTCATCACGGTTTATGACCTTTGCTGCGGAAAAAGCTATCTGAGCTTTGCCGTTTATCACCATCTTGTCAACCGCCTGCACCGTGAGGTGGACATGCTGTGCCTGGATCTTAAGCAGGACGTGATCGATTTCTGCGCCGATGCCGCCGCCCGCCTTGGGTTTACCGGGATGCGCTTTTTGTGCGACGACGTCCGCCGTACCCCCGAGGGGCGGCCGGATCTTGTCATTTCCCTGCATGCCTGCGATATCGCGACCGACCTTGTCCTGGAGACGGCCTGCCGTCTCGGGGCGGAGGTCATCCTGTCTACCCCCTGCTGTCACCGCACGCTGGGGCGCCACCTTTCCTGTGCGCCGCTTTCCTTTGTCAGCCGTGAGCCCCAGCTCAGGCAGAAGCTTGCCGAGGCGCTTACCGACGGCCTGCGCACCCTGCGCCTTTCGGCCGCGGGCTATCGGGTGACGGCACTGGAGCTGACCGACCCCGAAAACACACCGAAAAACACACTCCTGCGCGCGATCCGCGAGCATGGCCCCCAGGCGGAGCGCCACGCCGCCGCGGCGCAACAGGAATACGAGGCGGCGCTTACCTACCTTTTGGGCGACCAAAGGGAGGCCTACCTGAACGCAGGCCGCTGACCTCAAGGAGAAGCCATGAAGCAATACTGCATTACAACACCCGAGGAGACAGAGCGCTGGGGACAGTGCCTTGCCACCCTTGCGCTTGCCTCCGGACGGCGGCGGCTTTTCGTCGCCCTCTTCGGTGAGATGGGGGTCGGCAAGACCGCCCTTGTGCGCGGCTTTACCTCGGCCATTGCACCGGCCGCCGCCGTGCGCAGCCCTACCTACACCGTGGTGAACGAATACCGTGGCGGCACACTTCCCGTCTTTCATTTTGACATGTACCGCATTGAGGACGGTGACGATCTTTTTTCTATCGGATACACCGATTACCTGGCCAAGGACGGCTATATCCTGTGCGAATGGAGCGAAAACATTCCGGAGGAGCTGCCCGCCGAGCGGCTAAACGTCACGATCACGCGCGGTGCCCGGGAGTGCGACCGCATCATTACCGCAGAGGGAGAGGGATATGAAGATCTTATGCCTTGACAGTACCGCCAAGATCGCCTCGGCCGCGATACTGGAAAACGACAGTGTACTGGCGGAATATACGGTGCACGGCGGCGGCCGTTCACACAGTGAGCTGCTTTTGCCGATGATCCGCTCACTGCTTTCCTCCACCTCGCTTACCGAGGATGACATTGACCTTTTTGCCTGTACGTCAGGGCCCGGCTCGTTTACCGGGGTACGGATCGGCGTTTCGCTGATCAAGGGCCTGGCCTTTGGACGGGGAAAGCCCTGCTGTGCCGTCTCTGCCCCCATGGCACTTGCCGAAAATCTTGCCCCCACGCCGGGGCTCTACTGCCCTGTGATGGACGCCCGCCGCGACCAGGTGTACACCGCGCTTTTCCGCCATGACGGCAGTACCATGACCCGCCTTATGCCCGACAGTGCCATGGCAACGGCTGAGCTTGCCGCCCTTTTGCTTGCAAAGCATCCCGGGGAGGCCGTTACCCTTGTAGGGGACGGATACGAAATCGCGCGGGCCGCCCTTTCGGCCGCCGGTGTCCCGCTTTGTGAGCCGCCGATCCTGCTTCGCGGTCAGAGTGCCGCGGCCGCCGGGCGCTGTGCCTATCGGATGGCGCTTGCCGGCGAAACGGTCAGCGACTGCGACCTGCGCCCCCTTTATCTGCGTGTCCCGCAGGCAGAGCGGGAGCGCCTGGCACGCTTGCATCAAAATCAGGAATAACTACTTGAAGGAGTATAGCAATGAAAAAGATCTATCTTGGCGCCGATAGCGCCGGCTATGAGCTGAAGGAGCTTTTGAAGCAGCACCTCTCTGAGGGGGGCTACACGGTGGTGGACGTGGGTACCGACAGTACCGCCTCCTGTCATTATCCGATCTTTGCGGCCGCTGTTGCCCGTGGGGTACAGGGGGATGCGGGCTCGCTTGGCATTCTTGTGTGCGGCACCGGCATCGGGATGAGCATGGCCGCAGGAAAATTCCGCGGGATCCGTGCCGCGGTGTGCGGGGACACCTTCTCTGCCAGAATGACGCGGATGCACAACGATGCCAACGTGCTTTGCATCGGGGCGCGCGTGATCGGCCCCGGGCTTGCCCGTGACATTGTTGACCTCTTTCTGACCACCGAGTTTGAGGGTGGCCGCCACGCGACCCGTGTGGACATGATCACCGCGCTTGAGGAAGGCAAGGAGATCTGAGCCCCGTTTGATATCAAAAAGGAGAGAGCCCTTCGGTCATACGGCCGAAAGGGCTCTTTTTTGCGTTTAAAGGACGCCAAGGCGCAAAACCGCCTCCTCCCCCTCCAGGCATCGGCCGTGCTCCCGCAGGCGTGCCAGGGCAATAGCACCGGAAAGGCGCACACCGTACTCCTCGATAAAGCTGAATTCCCCGATGGCGTTCGGGCTCATGATACTGCTTTCCAGCCTTTCGCGGATCAATAAGTAATAGGCGTCCCCCTCTACGTATGCGGCGCTTTTCTCGGCATATCCCAGCTCGGATAGCTTGCGGCAGACGGTCAGCAAAAGCTTGAGGGTGTCAAAGCGGTAGAGGCTTTCCCCGCCCCGCACCAGCCCCTCATTGCCCGTACGCCTTTGCCGCTCCTCCTCTACAAGCGTGACGTACATCTCGCATCCGCCGCCGCGCGAGGGGTAGATCTGCACGAAGATCCTGGCGCCGCAGGCATCAAAGCCGGTCCTGTGCTTGGCCTCGTCTAAGATCTGCCAAAAGGCACTGCGTGTTTCGGTGGTATCGTAATCCATGGTATCCTGATCCAGCCGATACCGATCCATATCCTCCTCGCTCAGTATGACCTTCAGCTTCTTTTCGTTGATGCGCAAAAGCTCCATCTGTGTATCCCGCCTTCCCCGGATTCTTTTCTTTCATTATACGCACCGGGAGAAGAAAAAGAAACCCACAGTTCCTGTCCCTTTTGTCAGAAAAAAGAAAAAAGGCCGTCCCCCACCCAATGATAGGCAGAGGGGACAGCCTTTTCCCTAATATCACTTTTCTACCGTATAGGTCGTTCCCTGTGCGGTGTCACGCAGGGTCACGCCCCGCTCGCTAAGCTCCGCACGGATCGCGTCGGCCTCGGCGTAGTTTTTTTCACGCTTGGCGGCGGCACGGGCGGCGATCCGCTCCTCGATCCACGCGACAAGCTCGGCATCCACGGTATCCTCACGCACAAAGCCGAAAAGCTCGGTCATCTCGGTGAGAAGCTCCTGCGCGATACGGGCGGCGGCCAGCGAAAGCCCACCGGCACCGATGGCCTTATTGATCAGCGCAACGAGGTCGAAAAGGGCGGCAATGCCGGCACCGGTATTAAAATCGTCATCCATCCCCTCGATCATCGCCTCACGCGTGGCACGGAAGGCAGCAACCGTCTCTTCCTCCTCCGCGCGGAGATCGCCCGTGGCGTTCTTCACATAGAAATCCAAAGACTCGGCACAGTTGAAGATGCGCTCAAGGGCGGCGGCGGCCTGCGTGATGACCTCCTCGGAGAAGTTGATGGGGCTACGGTAATGCGAGGACAGGAGGAAGTAGCGGATCGGCAGATAGCCGTACTTTTCGGCCACCTCACGCACCGTGAAGAAGTTGCCGAGGGATTTGGACATCTTGCGATTGTCGATATTGATTTAGCCGTTATGCAGCCAGTAGTTGGCAAAGGGAGCGCCGTTGCAGCACTCGGACTGTGCGATCTCATTTTCGTGATGCGGGAAGATCAGATCCTGCCCGCCGCAGTGGATATCAATGGTCTTACCGAGGTAGCGGCGCACCATGGCCGAGCATTCGATGTGCCAGCCGGGGCGTCCCTCCCCCCACGGCGAGGTCCAGGCGGGCTCACCGGGCTTGGCAGACTTCCAGAGGGCGAAATCCAGGGGATCCTCCTTCTTGTCGTTCACGTCGATACGCGCGCCCGACTCAAGATCCTCGATCGGCTGGCCGGAAAGCTTACCGTAGCCCCCGAATCTGCGGGTACGGAAGTAGACGTCACCGTCCATCGGATAGGCGTAGCCCTTAGCCACAAGGCCCGAGACGATGCCAAGGATAGTGTCGATATTCTCGGTGGCGTGCGGATGCACGGTGGCAGGGCGAACGCCGAGCCCCTTGGCATCCACGAAATATTCCTTGATATACCGCTCGGCGATCTGCTCATAGGTCAGCCCCTCCTCGTTGGCACGGCGGATGACCTTATCGTCGATATCGGTAAAATTCTGTACAAAGGTGACCTCATAGCCGCGATACTCAAGGTAGCGGCGAAGCATATCGAAAATTACAAAGCACCGCGCGTTGCCCACGTGGAAGAAGTTATAGACGGTGGGGCCGCAGGCATACATTTTTACCTTCCCCTCCTCCAGCGGTACAAAGGGGTCACGGCGGGCGGTAAGCGTGTTGTAAAACTTGATCATAGCAAAACCTCAACTAAAAGTCAGATATCTTATATTATTATAGACGAACGGCAAGGGCTTGTCAAGGGATTTTGCGCACCGAACCGCGCATTTTTTTCGTTTTTTCGCGCCGTGCCGCCCGCCACGCCCCAAGGAGCGTGAAAAGGCCTGCGGCAAGCATCACCGCCCCCAGCACCGTGCGGGCAAGCCCGGGCGTGGCAAAGCGAGTGAGAAGAGCCCCCAGTGCCGCCCCGGGAAGACCGCAAAGGAGGGGGACAAGAAGCTGAGAGGGGCGCAGGTGCCCGGCACGGAGGCTTTGCAGGGTGGAAGCGCAGGTGGCCAGCAAAAAGAAGACGAGATTTTGTGCCTGCGCCGCGTATTGCGGCATCCCGACCACCTCGGTAAGGTACAAAAGATATACCCCGCCGCTACCTACCCCAAGCCCCGAAAGAAGGGCGGCCGCAAAGGCCGCAAGCCCCCCCTTCACAGCAAAAGGGAGAGCCCGGCATAGGCAAGCAGTCCCCCGAAAAGCCAGCGCAGGGAAAGCGTGCCGATCCGCCAAAGCAGCCACGCCCCAAGTGCCCCGCCAAGGAGGGCGGGCAGAAGCATCGGCCGAAGCGAAAGCCCCTGCAAATGCCCCTCAAATGCGTAAAGTATCGTTGTCAAAACAGAGAAAGAAAGCACACAGGCCGTAGAGATCGCCAGGGCGCACTTCTCCTTTCCCGGGTAGGCGGCGCGCAAGGAAAGCGTCAGCACCATACCGCCGCCGGTACCCAAAAATCCGTTCAGCACTCCGCCTGCAAAGCACAGAAGCGGCAGGAGCATTCTGACCGCTTTGCCTGCCTCCTTTTTCATGGGCGTATCTCCTTTAGTATAATTTATACATATTTTAAAAAATTACGGAAAAAATAGGGATAATGGGTTGTAATTTTCAAAAAAATTTGTTATCATTAAGAGTGTCACACCAAAGAAAAGCTTCTATACGCGGGGCGCACTGCCAATATCCGCCGCCCCCCATCCGATACGCCCTTATGCCAAAAGGAAAGGAAGATCCATGCCACTCAAATTTCCGTTCTCAAAAAAGGAAGGCTCCAAGAAACGGGCCGGGCGATCCGCCTCGCTTCCCACCACCCAAAAGGAAAGGGATG